>NZ_JBNLYC010000043.1:0-35600 GCF_050172015.1 Bacillus sp. GMa5/1
TTGTTTAATAGGCAATTAGATTATTTTTTAGATAATAAGTTATTACCTGCTGTGGAAAGACTTTTATTTTCACAAAACTTCGCGAGATTTATTCAAAGAAACTCTAAGCAAGCTACTGAAGAAGTTATTGAATCAAGTAGATTTCAATCTATTATTTGTAACATTTTAAAAGAATGTACTACATCACCTTTTAAAGAAATTGCAGAGCAGTATTTAGGTAAAAACGTAGAAATTACTGTGACAGTGGGACAGTTAACAGGCGTTATTGTAGCAGTTGGTGATGACTTCTTAACATTGCAAGAAGGAATAGGAACAGAAGTTTTATTACCATTTACAAGTATTATATCAATTAAAGAAGCGTAAGAAAGGAGCGTTATATATGTTATTTACTGATGAATTACGTAACCATGTTGGGGAACTAGTGCAAGTTGTGACAGCTGTAGAAATCATTGCAGGCGTTCTTTTATCTGTGACGGATGGGGCAGTAATTGTTCGTACTTCTCCTTCTTATGGACCACCAGAAGATGTAGTTGTGCGTATTCCTATTATTGCTTATGTTCGCTTGGAAGGGTAAGAGTGATACAAGTATGAGAGTGTCAGTTGTTATTCCAGTGCATAATGAAGCAAGTACTTTATCAAAAGTTTTAGTAGAAGTAAGAAAGCTCGAACCATATGAAATTATCATAGTAGATAATGGATCGACAGATGGTACGAAAGAAATAGCGCTACAGCATAATTGCCGTGTGATTTATTATAGATATTCCCTTGGTAATGATGTGGGACGGGCAATTGGTGCTAGAGAAGCAAAAGGTGAAATTGTTTTATTTTTAGATGGTGATATCGTCATGAAAAGTGAAGAATTATACAATTTTATTAAAGGAATACAGCAAGGACATGAGATTGTTTTAAATAATTTAACATGGTCCGTTTATTTGAAGATGAGACCGCATTATACGACGGTTGGAAAATATATGTTAAATCGTTATTTGAACAAGAAGGAGTTTGTTGTAGGATCTTTAATTGCAATACCACATGCGATAAGTCGTAAAGTGATTGAAAAACTGGGGTGGTGGAATTTAGCAGATCCAGCATTATTTCAAGCGATGGCGATGTCTAGAGGAGTAGATATTTCTGATATGGCTTCAGTTGATGTCATTTACACAAATAAAGTTCGTCCTGTCCATACGGGCACATCACCTGGCTCTCCTTATCCGAAAGCGACTAGTCGTATTATGGGTGATCATTTGCGTGCTTTACAATACGTAATCGAAACATACGGTAATCGCGGTGGTTTTTCAGAGGACAATAGAGATAGAGCGTTTGTAGGAAAGTATAAACCAGTTTTATTACAAAAGAAAAAAGCGAAATATAGTGCCATTATCCCGGTATCAGAAGAAAAAATAATTATAAGGTCTGTTATACAAGAAGTGAAAGAAGCAGGTGTAGATGAAATTATAGTTGTCGCAAATGGAGCAGATGTTGAGACTGTTAAACAGGCAAAGCTAGAGAATGTTATTGTAGTTGAATTTACGAAGGCGCTTGGACATAATGTAGCACGAGCAATAGGGGCTATGCATGCTACGGCAGATATTTGTTTATTCGTTGATGGTGATTTTGTTATTCCAGCAAAAAAACTCACTCCATTTTTACATGCTGTTGAAGATGGAAATGACGTGGTGTTAAATGATTTACAATGCTTATTAGATATGTTTCATCCAGCAGATCCAATTAGTATGGGAAAATACTTTTTGAATTTGGTAGCGAAAAGACCAGATTTATGGAATAACTCACTAACTGCTGTACCACATGCCATGCATAAGAAGGTAATAGAGAAAATAGGATATGACTCCCTTATCATTCCGCCATTAGCACAAGTGAAAGCTATTTTAGAAGGATTCTCTATTACAACAGTAGAGTTAGTAGATGTTATAAAAACAAATCGAGTACGTCCAGAGCAACACGAATTTGTAAATGGGCGTATTTCAGCGTTTGATCGTATTTTCGGTGATCAACTTGAGGCGGTTACGTATTTATTACAACGTACGGACGAACGTGGTGGCTTTACTGATGGAGATAGAGATAGAGATATCATTCAACAATTGAGAAGGGAAGAAGAGAATACAAATGAATAGTAGTAAAGTAGCTATTATTGGGTTAGGGTATGTTGGCCTTCCTTTAGCGGTACATTTTGCAGAAAGAGGGCATACAGTACTTGGATTAGATAAAGATATTAGAAAAATAGACTCAATTATAAAAGGAGAAAGTTATATTCCAGATGTTTCTTCTAAAGAGTTACAAAGTTTATTGACGAAAAAAAAATTAACAGTAAACACACCGGATCAAGGCATTGCTGATTTTCAAAGTAGTGATTATGTTATTGTCACTGTCCCGACTCCAATTAATGAACAAAGAGAACCAGACTTAAGTGCCCTCATTTCAGCTTCGCATTATATACAACAAAACCTTCAAAAAGGACAAACCTTCATTTTTGAAAGCTCCACATATCCAGGCACACTTGAAGAAGTCATCATACCTATTATTTCTCAAAATAGTAACAAGGTAGGGGAAGATTTCTATATCGGATATTCCCCTGAGAGAATTGATCCAGCAAATAGTCAATATTCAGTTCAAGCTATTCCAAAAGTTATTAGTGGACAAACAGAAAAGTGTAGACAAAAGGTACAGGATTTATATAGTACCATTTTTGACGAAGTTGTACCTGTTAGCTCTCCGAAAGTAGCAGAGATGTGCAAGCTATTTGAAAATATTCAGCGCTTAGTTAACATTTCTTTAGTAAATGAACTAAACACACTATGTGAAAGTTTAGGCATTGATTTTTATGAGGCCATTGAAGCGGCATCTACAAAACCATTTGGGTTTACTCCATATTGGCCAGGGCCAGGGATAGGGGGACACTGTATTCCAGTAGACCCTTTATATTTTCAATGGAGAATAAAAAAGAATGGGGCAATTAGTCAATTAATTGAGGCAGCACATATAATTAATGAAGAAATGCCAGAGAAAATGGTCCGGAAAGTAAAAAGTGTGGTGCAATCACCTGCAACGGTGTTAATTGTAGGGATTGCGTATAAAAAAGATGTAAATGATTTGAGAGAATCACCAGCGTTACCGATTATTCAATTATTAAGAAATCAAGGATACGAGATAGAATATCATGATCCTTATATTTCTTTCGCGGAAATTGGAGATAAGGTGTATCAATCTGTTTCTTTAGATGAAGAAAAAGTTAAAAAAGCGGATTGTATTTTAATTTTAACGGATCATTCTAATATTGATTGGAAGCTTTTTAAAGGAATGGACCGAGTAATAGATACACGCGGGATTGTAAAGAAGGTGAGTAAATGAGTAAGAAATGTTTAATTACAGGTGGGGCCGGATTTATCGGGTCGCATTTAGCTGAAGAGTTGATGAGAAGAGGTTATGAGGTCACTGTTGTGGATAACTTTTATAAAGGTAAAAATAAGTACCATAAAGAGTTAATGAAAAAAATCCGTGTTATTCCAATAAGTGTTTTAGATAAAAATTCTATTTATGAATTAGTAGATCAGCATGATGTCGTGTTTCATTTAGCAGCAATTTTAGGTGTGAAAACAACAATGGAAAAAAGTATAGAGCTCATAGAAACGAATTTTGATGGGACGAGAAATATTTTACAAGCAGCGTTAAAAGGAAAGAAGAAAGTAGTTTTTGCTTCTACTTCAGAAGTATATGGTAAGGCCAAGCCGCCTTTCTCTGAAGAGGGAGATCGATTATACGGGGCAACTTCTAAAATTCGTTGGAGTTATGCAGTTTGTAAAACTTTGGAAGAGACATTATGTTTAGGATACGCATTAGAAGGTTTACCGGTAACGATTGTTCGATATTTTAATATTTATGGTCCAAGAGCGAAAGATGGTCCGTATGCAGGGGTAATCCCGCGATTTATTAGTGCGGCTTTGCAAGGAGAAGACATTCTCGTATATGGAGATGGAAAGCAGACACGTTGTTTTACGTATGTGAGTGATGCGGTAGAAGCAACAATTCGGGCAATGGATGAGAAGGTAAATGGTGAGATTATTAATATAGGTTCTGAGAATGAACAGAGTATAAAAGAAGTAGCAGAAGTAATTAAAAAATTAACGAATTCTTCTTCGAAGATTGTACAAGTGCCTTTTGAAGAAGTATATCCTCATGGTTTTGAAGAAATTCCAAATAGAAGACCAGATGTAACAAAATTAAAAAAGCTTGTTCAATTTCAGGCGAAAGTAACGTGGGAAAACGGATTGAAGGAAACAATTAAGTGGTTTCGTGAACAAAACAATGGCTAAGTCATTATCTGTTATTATTCCTGCATGTAAAGAGGTCGATACGATTTCAGACGTTATTCAATCGGTAAGACCATTAAATCCAGTAGAAATTATTGTAGTAGCAAACGGTTGTAATGATGGAACAGAAGATGTTGCAGATCGTTTAGGGTGTAAAGTAATCAAACATACAGAGCTACTAGGGAACGATGTTGGACGTGCAGTCGGCGCAAAACATGCGATAGGTGATGTATTACTATTTATAGATGGTGATTTTGCTATTCAAACTTCAAAATTAAAATTATTCCTTAATCCGATTTTATACGATCAGGCAGATGTAGTTTTAAATAATTTGGATGCATTATTTTTAAAAAGGCAAAAACCTACTTCTATTACAGTATGGCGCCAAATATTAAATGCAATGTTAGAGCGTGAAGAATTAAAAATTAATTCTTTATTAGATGTACCTCATGCGCTGACGAAAGAAGTCGTTCAAAGCATCGGATATGAATGTTTTGTTAATCCTATTGTGGCTCATTTACGCCTACTTCAAAGTAAATGGAGAATTAGTCGTCATTGCGCCATTGACGTTATTACGCCAAATAAATTTCGTCCATTCCAGCATGCTGCATATGGAACAAATCTTTCCCAATCTGAAAAAAGAATGATAGGTGATCATATAGAAGCAGTAGCGGCACGGATATTAAGCAGTGATGAGCGCGGAGGATATTATGATGGAAATAGGAAAAGGGATAGTGTCTATCATACTTTAAGTTTTGAAGAGTTTTATCAAGGATGGGGCGTCACATCTAATTTGTATAAAGGAAAGCAACTATCTGTTGTTATTCCCGTACAAGATGAAGAGAAAACAATTGGAAACGTTATAGAAGAGCTTCGCAAAATTGAACCCTTCGAAATTATCGTTGTCGTAAATGGTTCGTCAGATAAAACGAAAAAAATTGCAAAAGACAAAGGGGCAACGACAATTGTATATAAAGAAGCACTCGGAAATGATGTAGGGCGCTCACTTGGAACTTATTTTGCCAAAGGAGAAATTGTGTTATTTATAGACGGTGATTTTATTATTCCAGCGAGTGAGCTATATCCTTTTGCAAAAGCTATAGCAGATGGAAAGGACGTCGCATTAAATGATTTAAATCACTATTTAGATTTAAGAGTACCACTTCATCTTGTAACTGCATTTAAGTATGCACTAAATTTAGCTTGTGATAGAAAGGATTTAGGGGTAGGCTCACTTATTGCGGTACCTAATGCATTTAGCCAAAAGTGTTTGAAAGCAATTGGGTATAAATCTTTATTGTCACCTTGTGTAGCACAAGTGAAGGCTCTTCTGTCTGGATTTGAAATTGCATGTGTATATCGTGTTGAGGTTGATAAGATGAACCGTATTCGTCCCAGTGAACATTTCGCAAAAATAGGTCACCCTCCAGCTGTACTTCGAATTATAGGTGATCATATAGAGGGACTAGAGCAAATAATTTCATTAACAGACAATCGTGGCGGATTCTATGATGGCAATAGAAAAAGAGATGTTTTATAGAAGTAACAAAAAAGTGTACAACATGTGTACACTTTTTTGTTCTGTTATAAAAACTATAACAGATTAGGAGATAAGAGTATTACAGCTCTACAATGGGTATTGTTCTTATATTACAAAATAGGACTCGTATATAAGGATACCAAAAAAATACAATTAAGGAAAGGGTTAATTTTAAAGACTTTTAAATGAAGTTAACACTATATATATAGTAGTTTGCTCAATATTTCACAAACATGTCACAACTATTTCGTTCACTTTCGTAAAAAAGTAGTATTCTAAGTGTGTAAGCTGTTATATAAAAAATCTTAGTCCTGTACTAATCAAAAATGGAGGAGATTAGGATGACTCAAGTATTAGAAAATGTTAAAAACGCATGGGAAAACTTTAAAGGTGAAAAATGGAAAGCAGAGATTGATGTTCGCGATTTCATTTTAAATAATGTAAACGTTTTCGAAGGAGACGAATCTTTCTTAGCAGAAGCAACTGAAGCAACGAAACAACTTTGGGATCAAGTAATGGATTTAACAACGAAAGAACGTGAAAACGGTGGCGTTCTTGATATGGATACAAAAATTGTTTCTTCTATTACATCACATGCCCCTGGATACTTAAATAAAGATATTGAAAAAGTAGTCGGTTTCCAAACTGATAAACCATTTAAACGTTCTTTACAACCATATGGTGGTATTCGTATGGCAGAACAAGCTTGTGAATCTTATGGATACGAAATGGATAAAGAACTTAGTCGTATTTTTAGAGATTGGAGAAAAACTCATAACCAAGGTGTATTTGATGCATACACACCAGAAATGAGAAATGCACGTAAATCAGGTGTTATTACGGGTCTTCCAGATGCATACGGACGTGGACGTATTATCGGTGACTATCGCCGAGTAGCGTTATATGGTATTGATCATTTAATTGAAGCGAAAAAAGCTGATTTAAATTTAACTGGCGGTGTAATGAGCGAAGATACAATGCGTTTACGCGAAGAGTTATCTGAGCAAATGCGTGCACTTCAAGAGTTAAAAGAAATGGCCGCTTCTCATGGCTTCGATATTTCTAAGCCAGCAACAAACACGCAAGAAGCATTCCAATGGTTATACTTCGCATACCTTGCAGCGATTAAAGAGCAAAACGGGGCTGCAATGAGTCTTGGGCGTACTTCTACATTCTTAGATATTTACATTGAAAGAGATTTAGCAAATGGTACTTTAACAGAAGAAGAAGTACAAGAAATTGTAGATCACTTCATTATGAAATTACGTCTTGTGAAATTCGCAAGAACACCTGATTATAATGAATTATTCTCTGGTGACCCAACTTGGGTAACTGAATCTATCGGTGGTATGGCATTAGATGGTCGTCCATTAGTAACAAAGAACTCATTCCGTTTCTTGCATACATTAGATAATTTAGGACCAGCTCCAGAACCAAACTTAACTGTTCTTTGGTCTAAACAATTACCAGAGAACTTTAAAAACTACTGTGCGAAAATGTCTATTAAAACATCAGCAATTCAATATGAAAATGATGACATTATGCGCCCTGAATACGGCGATGATTACGGTATTGCATGTTGCGTATCTGCAATGAGAATCGGTAAACAAATGCAGTTCTTCGGAGCTCGTGCAAACTTAGCGAAAGCATTATTATATGCGATTAACGGTGGTAAAGATGAAAAATCTAAAGCACAAGTTGGTCCTGAGTACGCACCAATTACTTCTGAAGTATTAAATTATGAAGAAGTTATGCATAAGTTTGATATGACAATGGAATGGTTGGCGGGTCTATATTTAAACACATTAAATGTTATCCATTACATGCATGATAAATATAGCTATGAACGTATTGAAATGGCACTTCATGATACAAACGTTCTTCGTACAATGGCAACAGGTATTGCTGGTCTATCTGTAGTAGCAGATTCATTAAGTGCAATTAAATACGCAAAAGTAAAACCAATTCGTGATGAAAATGGTATTGCAATTGACTTCGAGATTGAAGGAGATTTCCCTAAATACGGTAACAATGATGATCGTGTAGATGAGATTGCTGTAAATCTTGTAAAAACATTTATGAATAAACTTCGTAAACATAAAACATACAGAAATTCTGTTCATACAATGTCAATCTTAACAATCACATCTAACGTTGTATACGGTAAGAAAACTGGTAATACTCCAGATGGCCGCCGTACTGGAGAACCATTTGCACCAGGTGCGAACCCAATGCATGGACGTGATACAAAAGGTGCATTAGCTTCATTATTATCTGTGGCTAAATTACCATATGAAGATGCACAAGATGGTATTTCTAATACATTCTCTATTATTCCGAAAGCACTTGGTAAAGAAGATGATGTACAAGTACGTAACTTAGTATCAATGCTTGATGGCTATGCAGTAAAAGAAGGCCACCACTTAAATATTAACGTATTTAACCGTGAAACATTAATGGATGCAATGGAACATCCTGAGAAATATCCACAATTAACAATTCGCGTATCTGGTTACGCTGTAAACTTTATTAAATTAACTCGTGAACAACAAATTGATGTAATTAACCGTACAATGCATGAAAGCATGTAAATGAAAAAAGTGTCCCTTCGCTCTTAATATATAGCGAAGGGAGGCTGTTTCAATAAAGGAGGAAGTAACATGGTAAAAGGAAGAATACATTCTGTAGAGTCTTGTGGTACTGTTGATGGCCCAGGGATTCGTTATGTTATATTTACACAAGGGTGTTTATTACGTTGTCAATATTGTCATAATGCTGATACGTGGGAAATCGGTAAAGGTAAAGAAATAACAGTTGAAGAAGTGATGCAGGATGTGACATGTTACCTTCCATTTATTGAAGCTTCCGGAGGCGGTATAACAGTTAGCGGTGGAGAGCCATTATTACAGCTAGACTTTTTAATTGAGTTGTTTAAAAAGTGTAAAGAGGCTGGTATCCATACAACAATCGACTCTTCTGGTGGTTGTTATTCTGAGGAACCAGAATTCCAAAATAAGCTAGATATTTTAATGGATTATACAGATTTAGTTTTATTGGATCTGAAACATATCGATTCCAAAAAGCATCGTAAATTAACAGGGAAACCAAATGAACATATTTTACAATTTGCTCGTTATTTATCGGATAAGAATAAACCGATTTGGGTACGACACGTATTAGTTCCTGGTGTTACGGATAATGAAGAGGATCT
This sequence comes from Bacillus sp. GMa5/1, assembly GCF_050172015.1. Lineage (NCBI taxonomy): Bacteria > Bacillati > Bacillota > Bacilli > Caryophanales > Bacillaceae > Bacillus > Bacillus sp. GMa5/1. Next base: position 9,077 of record NZ_JBNLYC010000043.1, read on the forward strand.
ACAAAAACTATCTAGCTTTATTCAAAGTCTGTCTAATGTTCAAAAAGTTGAAGTGTTACCATATCATAAGCTTGGTGTATATAAATGGGAGGCGCTTGGACACAAGTATCCACTCGCAAATGTAGAACCACCTACTGAGAAAAATGTAGAACATGCTAAATATATTTTACAAGCGGTCTAATCCAAATATTGGATTAGGCTTTTTGCTTTCTTTACAATAAAATCTAGAGTATATATTGATAAAAGAGTATACTGAAAATAGAATATCCATAATTTTGTACGGAATAAATGGAGAAATTTACATAATTGTAAAGGGAAATCAAAATAGTAAAAAGAATTAAGAAGTAAAAGAGTGAGTATCATGGAATAGAGAACATTTGTAAGTTATTGCGAAAGCTCTTATAGGAAAGTATAATGTAAAGATATGAGCACAGATAGGATTAAGGGGTCAATCTTATATGCTTTGCATATCCACGACAGGTACATAGCTGAAAGGGAATTATTAAAATCTGTTTATGTAATTTTTAAGGAAAATGTTTTTCCTATTGTCGTATATGCAATATGGAGAAACAAAAAGCTAGGAGTGGATTTGTTTGATAAAAAACCCCAAGGTTTTAATATTAACTGCACATTACGGTAATGGTCATGTGCAAGTAGCAAAAACATTAGAACAAACATTTCGCCAAAAAGGAATTGAAGATGTTATTGTATGCGACTTGTTTGGAGAATCACATCCATTTATAACTGACATTACAAAATATCTATATTTAAAAAGTTATACAATAGGAAAAGAATTATATCGTTTGTTTTATTACGGGGTAGAAAAAATTTATGATAAGAAAATAGCATCTTGGTATGCGAACTTTGGAAGGAAACGTTTGAAAACACTTTTACAGGTGGAGAAACCAGATATTGTAATTAATACATTTCCAATTATCGCTGTACCAGAATTAAAGAAACAAACAGGTATTTCAATTCCTGTCTATAACGTATTAACGGATTTTTGCGTGCACAAAATATGGATTCATCGAGAAGTAGATCGTTATTTTGTTGCAACGGATCATGTGAAAGAATTGATGGTTGATATCGGTGTACCTGCGGAACAAATTGTTGAAACAGGAATTCCAATTCGGAGTAGTTTTGAGTTAAAGGTAAATCCAGAAATCATATATAATAAATATCAGTTATGTAAGAATAAAAAGATTTTACTAATTGTAGCAGGTGCTCATGGGGTATTAGGAAATGTAAAAGAACTATGCCAATCATTTATGTCAGTGCCTAATTTACAAGTAGTTGTCGTTTGTGGGAAAAATGAAGCTTTAAAACAGGATTTATTAAGTTTACAGAAGCAAAATTCCGATGCATTAAAAGTGTTTGGGTATGTTGAAAATATTGATGAATTATTCCGTGTTACTTCTTGTATGATTACGAAGCCAGGCGGAATAACATTAAGTGAAGCAGCAGCGTTGCAAGTACCTGTCATTTTATATAAGCCTGTTCCAGGACAAGAAAATGAAAATGCGATGTACTTTGAAAGAAAGGGAGCAGCAGTTGTCATTCGCGATGATAGTGAGGTTTTTGCAAAAACAGAGGCATTATTACAAGATGATGTGAAGCTTCTTCAAATGAAAGAAGCAATGAAAAGCATCTATCTTCCAGAGCCAGCTGGCCATATTGTAGATGCAATTTTGGCGGAAAATCATGCAGAACCGCGTCATATACCTATTAAATCACCTGCTCTTGCACAATCTTTTACTTAATATGAAACCCTCTTTGTATATGTAAAGAGGGTTCTTTATTATTTTTAAAGAAAATTTAGTGAGTTATCCACAAAAGGATTGCGCTTTCATTAAACAGTAAAGTCGGAATATTAACAACTATATCCACATTGTCCACAATTTTTAGAAAAATATCCACAATTAAAACAGCTGATATATGCTTTAATATAGAAAAATATTAAATGTTTTTGAAAATTACTAACAATTTCATCGGTTTTGTGGATAAAGTTGTCCACAGCAAAAAAGTCCCTTATGTATAAGGGGCTTTTTTGCTTACTTCTATCAGTCGAGAAAATTATGTAATGAAAATGAATAATTAGGGGGGAAACTTCTAATTATTCATTTTCACTTTAAATGCTTTTCGAGCGATATCCTGCTGCACGATCTGCTTTTTGAAATTCGCGTTGATAGAGAACTTCTTGTGTACTAGATAATGTGTTTTTTGCTTTATCACGTTTCTTTTTATCCATTACAAATCACCTCGTGTCTTAAAGTTACTATTTATCGTTTCCAAAGACATGAGGGGATATACGCATATGGAAAATGTTAACGATTGATTATCATTTCAGAAAATTTAGATTACGCTTCTTTTAATTGATGAGCATCTTGGAAGGTTGTATCTCGCATTGTAGCAAGTGTGTATTGATCTTTTGGAATTTCATATAGGTTATACACTTCTTCGTTTGCGTTAATTTCATCATATACGGCTTTTCTTGTTTCGTTTGCTAGATTCACATATTGTAGTTTTTCTGCAGCTTTAATAGAACGAATATTTATTTTACGAATACGCATGAAAATTGTTTCAATATCTAATTCATAGAAAAGTTCACTAAAAAATGAATCTTTTGCCAATTTGTTATAGCCTTTTCCATGATATGGTTTGCCAAGCCATGTCCCGAGAAATCCAGCTTTTTCTTGCACATCAAATAAAGTAATTGTTCCGATAGGGTTACCCCATTCATCTAAAATTGTGCGTGAAATTAATTCACCACGCTCTTCAGCTTCAATCGTTTGTTTCGTTAAGAATAAATATTCTTCATAAGAATAAGCCTTTTGACGCACAAAAGGGAAGACAGCTGGATCCACCATTAACTCGTATAGAACGTGGCTGTCGTGTAAGTCGCGTTTTTTCAACATACTAACTCCTCCTCACACGAGGGTAGCATGACGAAAAAACACCCCACCCTCGAAATTTTTATATCAATCTTTAAAAAATTTCGGGGTGGGAATCGAACCCACTAGAACCAGTTTCTAACGCTGGTGGCGCACCATTTGCCTTCCCCATTCATCAATTTGAAAATGATAATCACGACACAAATTGATTATGGTTTCATTCAGTTTATAATCGTATAATACTTTATCTAGTCAAAAAAATAAACTAGTTTTTTTTATTTTTTTTGTAAATTATTTTTCCATCAATCATAGTTAGTACAGGCTTGGCTAAATAATGGAAAGGATGATGAGTCCATAGCACGAGATCGGCGTCTTTTCCAACTTCGATGCTTCCAATTCTATCCTCTAAACGCAAATTTCGTGCTGGGAATATGGTGATTCCTTCTAGTGCTGTTTTCTCGTCTAACCCTTCTCTTACTGCAACAGCAGCGCAAACATTTAAATATTGAATGGGTGTATAAGGATGATCTGTTGTGATAGAAACTTCCACACCATTTTTTGATAATATATGGTAAGTATCCCATGTTTTATTTTTTAGTTCGATTTTAGAACGGCGTGTCAGAGTGGGACCAACTGAAACCTTCAAATTGTGTTTTGAAAGTTCTTCAACAATAAAGTGTCCTTCTGTGCAATGTTCAATACGTAAATCGAGATTGAATTCTGTTGCAAAGCGTAGAGCAGAACTAATATCATCTGCTCGGTGAGCGTGGATACGTACGGGTATTTCACGACGTAATGCTTTTAAAATAGGAAGCATTCGAAAATCAGCTTCGTGCCCGTAGTGTTGTGCTTCATAGAATGATTCCCGAAGTAACCCCATAATCCCCATACGTGTAATGGATTCTTTTGTTCCATTACTATGGACTTTTTTAGGATTTTCTCCAAAGGCAATCTTTAAACCAGCAGGTTCTTGAATAATCATATGATCAATACAAGTTCCAGCTGTTTTTATTACACAAGTAGTACCCCCGATAATATTTTGACTGCCAGGCATAACGTGAACGGTTGTAATTCCGTTTTGTACAGCGTCTTGAAAGGCAATATCTAAAGGATGGATTCCATCTAAAGAACGAATATGTGGTGTTGAAACTTCAGATGTTTCATTGGCATCATTTCCAGCCCAACCAGTACCTTCATCATAGAGACCAAGGTGAGTATGGACATCAATAAAGCCAGGTAAGAGATGGAGTGCTCGTGCATCTATAACGGTCATATCTTGAGTAGGTGGAATAAAAGGTTTGACCTCGGTAATTCGCTCTCCTGTAACGAGTACATCTCCTTGAAACTTTTGAGATGTAATAGGGTATATAATGGCTTGTTTGAGCAATATTTTCATAGGTACCTCATTTCTGTTACTTTATAATGCTAATGGAAGTTAAGGGAAAGTAACTGAAAGGTTATTTGTATGGTAATGCTTCGGATCCTAGAAAATGAAAGTTTTGAAAGAGCCCATGTAAAATTGTGTTTTAGAAGTACTACATTGTATGCGAAAGTATATTTTGTAATGCATGGTCTATTTCTGGAAATGTGTATTGGTATCCATGTTCAATTGCTTTAATGGGTAATACACGTTGCCCTTCTAGTACAAGTATGCTCATTTCACCTAATAAAGTTTGAATGATAAAAGAAGGTACAGGCAACCAATGAGGCTTTTTCATTATAGTTGCAATGGTTTCTCCAAATTCCTTCATTCTTATAGGTGTTGGTGCTGTCATATTAAGAGGACCATCAATTTCTTTTTTGTGTATAATGAAATCCATCATACGAACGACATCGTCTATATGAATCCATGATAACCATTGCTTCCCAGAACCAATGGTGCCGCCGATATAGAATTGATAGGGAAGTAGCATTTTTGGAAGAGCTCCTTCATTTGCACCTAATACAACTCCAAATCTTGCGTAGATTGTTCGTATTCCGAGAGAACGTGCTTTAGATGCTTCTTGTTCCCATGAATATACTGTATTTGCTAAAAAGTCATTTCCAGGAGTCTCATGCTGTTCTGTAAAAGACTCTATTTCAGACGTTCCATAGTATCCAATAGCACTTGCGTTAATAAATGTGTGTGGCTTTGTATGGAGTCCCTGCAATTGTTTAATGAGTCCTTTTGTTGTTTGAATTCTACTGTTTAAAATGGCTTTCTTTTGTTGCTTTGTCCATCTACTATTAATAGACTCTCCGGCTAGATTAATAACTACATCAATAGAAGAGAGGGGGAAGGTTTGTAAATCTGGTGTCCATTGAACATACTGAAGGTTAGGATCGGAAGTTTCAGTAGTTTTTTTTCGTGTGAGAATGTAAACAGTATATCCTTTTTGAATAAAAAAAGTAGAAAGGGATTTACCGATAAAGCCTGTACCACCAGAAATTGCGATTTTCACAAGTATTTCCTCCTCATTATATATATTCTTGAAAAGAAAAAATGTTCCTCGACTATGTTAAAATAATAGAGAGGTGAGAGTATGGCTGTCATTACAAAAATAGAAGTACAAAAACGATCGAAAGAACGATTTAATATTTATATTGATAAAGGTCAAGGCGAAGAGTACGGATTTAGTGTGGATCAAGTAATCTTAATAAAACATGGATTACAAAAAGGATTAGAAATCGATGAAATCGAGTTAGGAAATATTTTGTACAATGAAGAAGTACAAAAAGCATATTTACAAGCAATCTCCTATTTATCCTATCAAATGAGAACAAAACAAGAAATAGAAGATTTTTTACGAAAAAAAGAAGTGGGACAGGCCATCATCTCTGAAGTCGTTTCGAAATTATTACATGACCGATATATTAATGATAAAGAGTATGCTGTTTTATATACGCGAACGCAAAGTAATGTGAATCGAAAAGGTCCAACTGTTATTAAAAGAGAGTTATTAAATAAAGGTGTTCAGGATTTAATTATTACACATAGTTTACAAGAATATCCGAAGGAAAAGCAAATTGAGAATGCCTTGTTTCTCATAGAGAAGAAGAAAAAATCTTATCAAAAACATTCTTTTTTACAAATGAAACTAAAGTTAGATGAGATGCTTGTTCGAAAAGGATATTCTAGAGAAGTAATTCAAATTTGTTTGGAAGAATTGAAAGACGAAAAAGATGACGAAAAGCAACAAGAAGCGTTACACTATCATGGGAATAAATATTATGAGAAATATAAGAAGCATGATGGATGGACATTTGAAAACAAGATGAAACAAGCGTTATATCGAAAAGGATTCTCTATTGATGAAATCGAGATATTTTTGCAAATGAAACGCGAAGAGGAATGAGGAGAATAAGATGAATATGCCAAAACGCTACAGTGAAATGACACCGCATGAGCTAAGGGAAGAAATTGGCGCTTTGAAGGAGCAAGCAGTAAAAGCTGAGCAGCTTGGGATTGTCAATGAATTTGATGTATTAATGAGAAAAATGGCAATGGCTCGTGCTTATATGACGGATATAAACAAATTCCGTATTGGTGAAACATATGAATTAGTAGAAGAACCTGGTGTATTATTTAAAATTACGTATTTCAATGGGGTATTTGCTTGGGGATATAAGCAAAATGATAATGAAGAGATTGGCATACCAATTTCCTTATTGCAAGAAAAATAAAAACCAGAGAGCATATATCTCTCTGGTTTTCATCTTTGGTAGGCGTTAAAGGAGATAGGAGATTCTAAAATTGGCGTTTTTTACATTCATTTGCCAATATAATGAGAGACTGGGTTTGTTGCGTCTGTCCGTTAACTTGCGCTTTCGCATGTTTTGGACGAGTCCACGTATGGTTAAATAATTCAGAACGACTATCTAAGCGATCACGGTAGCTCATCTTTATCACCTCGTGTAGGAAGTTAATTTAATTTGTATTACTCTTCCTGCTGATTTGCAGCACGCATACGTTCTTGTGGGTGCGTGTTAATTGTGCCGTTAGGTCGTTTCGAAGCGAAGCGTGATTTCGCTTTCGGTTGACCGTCGATTTTGCTGTTGTTTTTTGACTCAGACCAAAATTCGGCTTGTTTACCCATTACGAACGCCCTCCTCATTATCGGTTGATACCTCTTTAAGAAGTATCAATTATAGAATGTGCAAAATTGAAGAAACTATCCTTTAGAAATGAAGGGATAAATAGGTAAAAGGAGATTATAATATGAATGATATTTATGAAACATTAACGAAAGAATTATTAGACAAGAATGACAAGCTTTCTTACGCACAAGCTCGTGCGTGGGTTGAGTTACTATGGGAAGATTTTCAAACAACTTATGCAAAATCAGGTCGTTATCAAGGCGATGAAATGACGGAACAAGTGGTACGATCATGGATTAATAATCATGGTGTACGCCTTCATGAAATGCGTACAAATAATCCGAAGTATAGTCATTTAATTAATCAAGAAGATCATTTGAAACATTAAAAAAAGCGACTTAAGTCGCTTTTTTTAATGTGGAAGTAATTCCAGTTTTTTTCGAAGCTTTTCTTCACTAAAGATCCATCCTGTATAGGAACTAATAATATTTAAATTGTGGTCGAGCTGAACGATTGCAACAAATGGATAATAATCTTTACTTCGATATCGTAAATCAATGAATCGTACTTCATAATAATGGTCATGATCAAAAATATCCCAGCGATATACAGGAGAGAAAGATAGAAAGGCCGAGATGTTTTCATCTTGTTTAGCTGCTCGCATAATATTATTGTCTGGGAACGGTACCCGATCGAACTTATCATATATCATGATGTTACCACGGTGCCATCTCGCAACGTAGTAATAATCAGCCGTAACGATTGCTAAATGGTAATGGTAAAATCGGTAAGAAGGAGAAATGATAATCTTTTCGACATTTTTGAAACGTTTGTGTACAACGCTTCTTATATTTCTGTGCATCATAATCCGTCCGATATAGTAAACAATCATTAATATATATGCCGCTAAAGCTGTATATCCCTTATGAGAACCGACGAGCATGCAAGCAATTGCAAGTATATGGATAAAGAAAATTACGGTGTCGAATGTATTAATCACGCCGAGTGCGACCCATTTTTTTGTGAAAGGCCGTAATGCTTGTGTACCATAGGCATTGAAAATATCTACAAAGACGTGAAGGAAGACAGCAATAAATGACCAAAGCAGTAGATGAAGATATGGAGCGTCTGAAAAGAAGGCGAAAGAGATGCCACTTATAAGGAATGACCAAAGAATTACCGCAGGAATAGAATGAGTAATTCCACGATGATTTCTTATATATTTAGCGTTATTACGCAATTTTAAAACTGTGTCAATGTCAGGAATGTTGGAACCAGCAATTGTAGCAAGCATAACAGCTTGGGGGCCAATATCACTTTGTGCTATGGCTGGATCTAATGTTGCTAAGCTACCTAAAGTGATACCCATAACAAGGTGAGTGGCTGTGTCCATAGAAATCCACCTCCGTTTTTTATTAATGTAACTCTTTTTATTCGATACCTCAAGTCCTTTGCCTTCTATTTCCTGTATCATCTTACTTAAATTTTTTCCTAAAATCTTTATAATAGTACTTATATGCAAAAAAATGAGGGGGATCAAGTTTGACACTTGAAATACTAAACAATTTTAATATAGAGCAGTTTCAAAATGATTTAATTGGTTGGTTTGAAGAAGAACAGCGCGACTTACCATGGAGAAAGAATAAAGATCCATACCGCGTTTGGGTTTCTGAAATTATGTTACAGCAAACAAGAGTAGAAGCTGTAAAACCATATTACGCAAATTTTATGGGGAAGTTTCCTACACTTGAAGCGTTAGCGAACGCAGATGATGAAGAAGTATTAAAAGCATGGGAAGGTTTAGGATATTATTCTAGAGCACGTAATTTACATGCGGCAGTAAAAGAGGTAAAAGAAGTATACGGCGGAGTTGTACCAAGTGATGTAAAGAAAATTGAAAAGTTAAAAGGAGTGGGACCATATACAAAAGGTGCTATTTTAAGTATCGCATATGGTATACCAGAGCCGGCAGTTGATGGAAATGTTATGCGTGTATTATCTCGTATTTTATCAGTATGGGATGATATTGCAAAACCAAAGACTCGAAAAGTTTTTGAAGAGATTGTGCGTGAAATTATTTCAGTAGAAAACCCATCTTATTTTAATCAGGGATTGATGGAATTAGGTGCACTAATTTGTATTCCGAAAAATCCAGCATGCTTACTTTGTCCTGTACGTGAACATTGCAGAGGATATGCTGAAGGTGTTCAAAAAGAATTACCAGTAAAAAGTAAAGCGAAAGCTCCTAAAATGGTACCTATTGTTGCAGGTGTACTTCAAACTGAAGACGGTCGTTACGTTATTAATAAACGTCCAAGTACAGGTTTGTTAGCTAACATGTGGGAGTTTCCGAATGTGGAACTTGGAGAAGGTATTCGAAATCAGAAGGAACAGCTTATAGATTATATGAAAGAAAAATTTGAGCTCGAGGTTTCTATTGATGAATACGCAATGAATGTACAACATACGTTTACACATCGTACTTGGGATATATTTGTATTTTACGGAAAAATAACCGGTAATATTGTTGATACAGATACATTAAAATTTGTATCAAAAGAGGTATTTGAGCAATTACCTTTCTCAAAATCACACCGTACTATTTATGAAAATTGTGTGGAGAAAATTACAATGCAATAAACAAAAAAAGTGTTCCCAATCTAGGGAACACTTTTTTAATCGTAAGAAATTTTTGTCCCATGAGTCCAACTAGCTTCACCTTCTTGTAAGCCGCCTCTTGATTCGATTTCTACTACAATTTCTTTGTAAATACTTTGCCCTTCTACATTTAAATAAGGCAGAACCTGTTGTAGTGAGTGATGAAAATAAGCTAATTCATCTTCTTTCCATTCATTTTTTGAAATCATCGTTAGTTCAGTCATATCGCGTCCTATATACATATTTACACCTCCATTTTCTATAGTTTGAATGAGTAACAAAAGTTATATGCGGAAATTTTAAAAAAGAAAATTACGGATAGCTTCTAAGTGAATTGGTTACATTATTGATTGTGGAGGTGAGAAAGATGAGTAAAAAACAACAAGGTTATAACAAAGCAACTTCTGGTGCTAGCATTCAAAGTACAAATGCTAGTTATGGTACAGAGTTTTCAACTGAAACAGATGTACAAGCTGTAAAACAAGCAAACGCACAATCAGAAGCAAAGAAAGCACAAGCTTCTGGTGCACAAAGTGCAAACGCTAGTTATGGTACAGAATTTGCAACTGAAACAGACGTGCATTCTGTGAAAAAACAAAATGCTAAGTCAGCTGCAAAACAATCACAATCTTCTAGCTCAAATCAGTAATGAAAGAAAAACACTTCTCTAATTCGGGAGAAGTGTTTTCTTTTTGCGTGGATCGTTGTAATGAAAAGAAAGCGAACGACATAACTTCTAATAAGTCAACAAATGTAGTCAAAGGAGAAGGAAGTTAACAATTAGAATTATGTAATTAGGAATAATAACTGATGAATAAGTCCAAAAGGGGGTAAGTAATGAACGATTTTGATAAGTTGGTAGGGGAGCAATTAGAAACGATGGATGAATTGTTAAAGTTACAAGCACATCTAGAGAAGTATCAACAAATCGAAATGAATGAAAAAGATACGTGCGATAAAAAAGAACTGCATTTTATCCGCCAGGAAATATATAGAACAGAAGTAGCGTTGAAGATGTTACATGAGAAATTTGAAGAACAAACGAATAGTGTAATTCAATCTTTTGCAACTGAAAAAATGATTTCAAATTTAGGATAAGATATATTGTTATCTTCAGGTGAAAAGTCCTTCTTTGTATGGAAATAGAGAAGGGCTTTTTCTATTACATGTCCTCGCTTATAAATAATGCAGTACAATCCCTATCTCTTAAGAAGAGTTGGGGCATAGTATTCAACGATAAACCTCCTGCATATTCAGTTTGAAAAATAGAGTCTTATCCCTTTAGTTTTAAAATTTCGACAAAAAAGTTATAATAGAAAAAAAGTGAATGCCGTTCAAAGGGCATTTGCAGTTGAAAGAAGGGAGCATATATGGGATTTCCCAAAGAAGGAGAAAAAGTACAAATACATAGTTATAAACATAATGGCTCCATTCATAGAATGTGGGAAGAAACAACAATTTTAAAAGGGACACAGAGTCTTGTAATCGGAGCGAATGATCGTACAGTAGTTACAGAATCGGATGGCCGAACATGGATTACTCGTGAACCAGCAATTTGTTATTTTCATGCCAACTATTGGTTTAATGTGATTGGGATGCTTAGGGAAGATGGCGTATATTATTATTGTAATTTAAGCTCACCTTTTGCGTATGATCCTGAAGCATTAAAGTATATTGATTATGATTTAGATATTAAAGTATATCCAGATATGACATATACGCTTCTAGATGAAGATGAGTATGAAAAACATAGTCAAATTATGCAGTATCCACCTGTTATTGATACAATTTTAAAACGAAATGTAGCACATTTAACACAGTGGATTCATCAAAGAAAAGGTCCATTTGCACCAGACTTCGTAGATATGTGGTATGAACGATATTTAATGTACAGAAATTAAAACAAACCTGCAGGGGGCTTCCCGGCAGGTTTGTCCTATTAGAGGGGGGATTATGTGCAAGGCATAAAAAGATATTTACAATTTGTTAAACCATATCGATGGCTTATTGCTATTACAATTATTATTGGACTAGTTAAGTTCGGTATCCCACTTATTATGCCGTGGTTATTAAAGTATATTATCGATGATGTAATTCAAGGCGCGGGCTCACTTCAAGATAAAACATCTCAATTAATAACAGCGATTGGAATTGCTTTTTTTATTTTTGCGGTATTAAGACCACCGATTGAATATTATCGTCAATATTTCGCCCAACGTATCGCAAATACAATACTGTATGATTTGCGGAAGCATATTTTCGGTCACTTACAAAAGTTAAGTTTACGTTATTACTCCAATACAAAAACAGGGGAGATTATTTCGCGTGTCATCCATGATGTAGAACAAACGAAGGATTTTGTAATTACTGGTTTGATGAACGTCTGGTTAGATACTGCAACAATTGCTATTGCTATCATTGTTATGTTTTCTATGAATATAAAATTAACATTTGTTGCGTTATTGATTTTACCTATTTATGTAATTGCAGTGAAATATTTTTTCGGACGTCTTCGGAAATTGACGAAAGAGCGTTCACAAGCGTTAGCGACGATGCAAGGGTATTTGCATGAACGTATTCAAGGAATGCAAGTGACACGTAGCTTTGCGTTAGAAGAGTATGAGGGGAAGCAGTTTGAAAAAAGAAATAATGAATTTTTAACGAAAGCATTAACCCATACAAGTTGGACGGCAAGAACATTTTCGGCAGTAAATACGTTAACCGATTTAGGTCCGTTACTTGTGATTGGTTTTGCAGCATATGAAGTAATTCAAGGGCAGTTAACGCTAGGAACGATGGTAGCTTTTGTTGGATATATGGATAGTTTATATAGTCCGCTTCGCCGCCTTGTTAATTCATCTACAACATTAACACAATCTTTTGCATCGATGGACCGTGTGTTTGAACTGTTAGATGAAAAATACGATATTGTTAATGTACCAAATGCGGTACAAACGAAAAAATTAAATGGAGAAATTGTATTTGACAATGTTTCTTTTCGTTATAATGCAGATGAAAAAGAGATATTACACAACTTGTCATTAACTATGCAGCCTGGAGAGAAAGTAGCGCTTGTAGGAGCGAGTGGGGGGGGAAAGTCATCTCTTGCTAGTTTGATCCCGCGTTTCTATGATGTTTCTGAAGGCGCGGTTTATGTAGATGGCATAGATGTAAGAAAGTACAATATGAGAAATTTGCGTAGTCATATTGGAATTGTACTGCAGGATAATTTATTGTTTAGCGATACAATTGGAGCTAATATTTTATATGGAAATCCGAAAGCTACAGAGAAAGAAGTGATTGCAGCTGCCAAAGCTGCGCAAATTCATGATTTTATTATAGACTTACCAGATGGTTATAATACTGTCGTTGGAGAACGTGGTGTGAAGCTATCAGGCGGGCAAAGACAACGCGTGGCAATTGCACGAGTGTTTCTAAAGAATCCGTCGGTACTTATATTAGATGAAGCAACTTCAGCATTAGATTTAGAAAATGAAAGGTATATTCAAGAGGCGCTTCAGACGTTAGCTGCTGACCGGACAACGATTATAATCGCACATCGATTAGCGACGATTACGCATGTTGATACGATTATTTACATTGAAGACGGTGAGATTAAAGAGACTGGTTCTCATGAAGAGTTAATGCGAAAAAGAGGATTTTATTACAATTTATATCAACTTCAACATATAACAGAAACAGCTCCTTTACCATAAAAGGAGCTGTTTTTTTATTCGTCTTCTTTTTTATCATCGATTTGGAGTTCTTTTTCTGGTTTATGATATGTGTAGAAGCTATCTACAAGCAAATCTAAATGCTCTACTTCTTCGCTATAGTTAATGATGGAAGAAATAAGAGGGAAGAGATGTAACCATGTTTTATATGCTTCTTCATCGTCCTTATTTTGATATTCCATAAAGATATCAATTAATTCTTGTTTACCTGTTTCAACTTCATCAAGCATTTCAACTGATTGTTGTTTTTTTGCTTTACCAATAAATTTTAATAAAACTTGTTCATGATAATGCGTTAATGAGTCAAGTTCATTTTGGATAGATTCCTGAAATTCTTCCGGCATATAGCGCAGTTCATTTTCAGTACGGTGTAATGATTTTAACGTACTTAAAGCACGGCTTGTTGTCGCTAACATTTGTCTGAATAAAACGAGCTTACGAATTTTTGCGAACTTTACTTTTTTCGTATAGCTTCTTTCTTCTTTATACAGCAAATAGTAATGATTTAGTTTAATCATTTTTTCTTTCATACGATCAATATCAGTTTTTAGCGTTGTAAAATCAGAAGCCTGCCTGCTATTCATTCGAATCCATTTTACAATTTCTTCTGTATTATCAACGATACGATGATAAAGTTTTGTTTCATATTTTGGCGGCATAAATACTAAATTTACAAGTGAAGCCGCAATAATACCAATCATAATCGTCGCAAATCGAAGTAAGGCAAAACTAAAGAAATCTTCGCCTTGATACTCCATAATGGCGATAACTGTTACTAAAGCAATTGATATTGTGTTTTCTAATCGTAATTGTAATGTAAGAGCAATTACTAATATACATGTTAATCCAATAATAAAAGGATTATGTCCAAAAGCAGTAGCAAATGCGATAGCAAATATCGCACCAATTACATTTGCTTGGATTTGTTCAAGTGCTGTTAAATAAGAACGGTATACAGACGGTTGAACAGCAAAGATAGCTGAAATTCCCGCAAATACCGGACTCGGTAATTGAAGTAAAATACAAGCAAATAAAGCTAACGTGATGGCAATACCCGTTTTTAAAATGCGAGCACCAAGTTTCATACCCTTAATAAGATCCTTTCTCTTGTCATAATGAATGTACAACATGATACTATACATTCATTACAATATGTTAGCAAGTGATATTTTAGTGACGTTAAAAGAAATTAGTGTTCATTTTATCCCGCTAATTGTGAGTAGTAAGATTCCTGCCTCAAAAATTAGAAGCTAGATGCCGGTAAACGCTCGATTGGTGTAGGCTAATTAAAGTTTCACTTTATAATTTTTCCTAATTCCTTTTAAACATCAGTTTTTAGTAAAAAAACCTGCTGAATTTCAGCAGGTCTCAAATTGTTACTATAGATTACTATGAGAAGCGTACTTCGTCAATTTTTTCTTAATAATGAAAATTACTCATTTTACTCTGTTGAGATAGATGGGTCTGCCTGTTCTTTTTTCGGGATAATCTCAAAAAACTGGTTCTGTATATCATCTAATAATGCTGTTAATAAAGCAACTTCCTCATATTGCTCATGTTCGTTTAGTACACGAATATAGTCTAGCAATAATTCAGTTACATCTTTCAAACCATTTTTACTAATTGGTTGTAATGTAACATTTGCCCCTTTTGCAATTCTTCTTTTTAAGGCCTGTTCTGTTAGGCCTAAGTTTGAATCATGACGCAAATAAACAACACCGCCAGTCATGCCAGCGCAAATCCATGGACCAGGGTCACCTAAAACAAGCGCTCGCCCATTTGTCATATATTCAAAAGCAAAACCTTTAATATTGGAGTATGACCCTATATTTCCTTGCTCTTTTTCACGGAGTGGTTTTGTTATTCTACCTCCAATTATCATGTCTGCCCCAGAAAGGCGAATGCCAGCGCGAGCATCAGCGTTCCCTTGCACGTATAGTGCCCCTTTTTGTGCACCATATCCAAATCCTTTTCCGACAGAACCGTTATAATATACTCCGTCTTTTCCTTTTGATTTCGTTATATAAATCCCACCACCAAAGGAAGTTTTACCAATGCCATCTTGTGCGCCGCCATTTACGTGTATAAATAAATTTTCACTATTGTAAGCGCCTAACCCATTTCCGGGAATAGAACCATTCGTATACTTTAATGTAAGTGGTTCAAGTTGAGTAGCTTCATATAGTTTACTGCGAACGCGATAACATGATTCTAGACCACCCATAACGCGTTGCTCTACACCAACGCCTACTAATTCTTTTGAGTCAGCGGAATGAACTGTCTTAAATTGTTTTTCTGGTACACCATCTGTTGTTGTAACAGATGGATGTTCTATTATTTGTAATAAATTACGTAAGTTTAATAAATTTTCGCCTCGAACTTGCTCTAATAAATCAGAACGCCCAACAATTGCTTGTAAATTTGTATACCCAAGCTGTCCTGTTAATCGTTTTAGTTCTATACCGAAAGAGGTGAATAAATTTAGCAGGCCAGTAACTGCGCTTTCTAATTCGCGTGGGACGAAGCGGCGTAACCCATGTTCCTTTGCTTGTGCTTCAGACTCGATTTGTGTTGCAATTCCGACATGGCAAGTATCTAGATGACACCCACGGCAAGTAGTGCAGCCGATTGCAATCATTGATAGTGTGCCAAATCCAATACGGTTTGCTCCGAGAAGCATGATTTTCAAGGCATCATTTACACTTCGAATACCACCATCTGCCCAAATCTCTACTTTATGTCTCATGCTCGCTTCTAATAAAGCGTTGTGAGCGGCTTTAACACCAATTTCTACAGGAAGACCTACATGTTGCAAGGCGTGAATACGTGCAGCACCTGTTCCGCCATCGAATCCGCTAATGTTAATAAAATCAGCACCAGCTTTGGCGATACCGACAGCAATTGTTCCGATATTAGGAACGACAGGGACTTTCACGGCTACTTTGGCAAGTTGATTAGCTGTTTTAATTTCCGTAATCATTTGAGCTAAATCTTCAATTGAATAAATATCGTGGTTATTAGAAGGTGAAATTAAATCTGAGCCAATTGTCGCATTACGTGCTTCAGCGATTTTGGCTGTTACTTTTGAACCAGGTAAATGCCCACCTTCCCCAGGCTTTGCGCCTTGACCAATTTTGATTTCAATTAAGTTCGATGAGTTTAGTAGTTCGGCATTTACTCCAAATCGCCCAGATGCCACTTGTTGTCCACGTGTATGTGGATATTTTCCAATCATATCTTTAATTTCGCCGCCTTCACCGTTCAAGCTAATCATATTTAGCTGATCGGCCGCTTCTGCATATGCGCGAAAGGCAATTTCGTTTTGAGAACCAAATGACATAGAACTAATAATAAATGGAAAATCATGGTTTTTAATGCCGATAGATACTTCTTCAGTTGGAACGACATGTTTTGTTTGTTTCGTTTGAACAAGGTGTCTGATTGCGATGGGATTATTCTCTTCTAGTTCACTTAACTTGTCACGGTAATCATCATAAGAATTTCCTTTTGCAACATCGCCGATTGCTTTCCAAATTCGCGGGAATATATGAAATGATTTTCGCATTCTAATTTTAGGATTGTTATAATCATCCGCTCGCATTTTTGCATCTTCAGCAAGTGATTCAAGTGAAAAAGCTAAATCATTTGAACCGAAGAAATTTGTAATCTGTAATATATTTGCGATTTCTTCATGTAACCCAATAGATGAATAGAGACGTCCGTAACCACGTAACTCATGAATTCCAATTGTTGAAATGACTTTTTCTAATCCTTTATTAAGTGCATTATACAGATTCGTAATTGGTGTTTTTGTTCCATCATTTACAGTCGCGAATAATAAATATGGATTAATACTATCTGCTCCTAATCCATATAGCGTGACAATGTCATGTAAGGAGCGAAGGGCACCAGAACGTATAACGAGAGAACAATTGCGGCGTAATTTATTTTCACTTAATGCTTGATGTACTTTAGCAGTAACTAAATGTGGATCAATCCACAATCTTTCATTTAGATGGGCTTTTGCGTCATCTAATACTAGTAGGGAAGCACCATTGTTAACAGCAGCTATCGCTTCAGAACTAATGCGGCTTAATGCACATTGTAGAGTTTCTGACGAGCTGAATGTAGCAGAGATTGTGGCGATAGAGTTATGAGTTTTAAATAGCTCTATGAGTTGTTCGTACGTAATTGTGTGTAATTCCTCTGCAATAGGTTGTGCCACGCTGCCTTCTAAAATAATTGGTGAAAGCATTTCAACTACAAATGGCCGTTTTGCGCCACTTAATAAACTTGGACGCTCTCCAAGTACAGTACGTGTAGAGAAGTGTTCAATTTCACGGTCACGGTCAATTGCAGGGTTTGTAACAACAGCTACACTTTCTTTAATGAAGTCAGCGATATTTCGTCTATCAGTATCAAGTGCGGCAAGTGGTGAGTCATGCCCAAGTGAGCGTATTGGCTCAACGCCTTTTGTTGCCATCTGTTCAAGGAGTTGAATATGTTCTCGGTCCCATCCGAAAGCGACGTATTGTTTCGTTTCAACTTGAACAGAATCACATAGCCCTTGGATTTTTTTCGTTTCAGGGATAGATAAATTTAAATGGTAATTGGTAGTATCAATTCGCTTTTTAAAACGGTTATATACTTGGATTTGATATCTGTCATATTCATAAAGAACAAGTTCATCTTGTTCATTCCATTTTAATCCGACTTTTTCTCCAGGAGCGAGTGGTTTTGGTTCTGCTACATATTTAGTTGGTGATACAACTCCAGGTTCAGAAGAGAAAATATAAGAGCTCTCTGTCTCTACTTTCCATACTGGGCGTAATCCAAGGGAATCAACGCTGAAAACAGCTTCATCTTTAAAACGGGAAATGATGCCAGCTGGTCCTTGGGCAAAATGTCCCCATGCTTCACGTATATACGTATATAAATCTTGTAAAGGTGTTTCATAAAGTTTAATTTCATTAATAATTGGTGGGAATAGAATTTCCATTGCTTCAAATAAGCTGTAGTTGTATTGAACAAGTAGGGTTTCTAAGGTGCGGTTTAAATCTTGAGAGTCACTGCCTCCTGCAGTAAGTGGTACATCAATCATTTCGGCTTGATCGCGTAATTTCGCAATTGTGTTAATTTCACCATTATGTCCGAGAATGCTAAATGGTTGTACACGAAAAAAATTAGATAATGTATTAGTAGAGTAGCGGTTATGTCCTAATGTCATAGTTGAAGCGATAAGCGGATGTTGTAAATCATTATAGTAGGCAACAAGCGTATCACCAGCACCTAGAACTTTATATACAACATGATCACGACTTAATGAAGCAACATGAATTGCTTCGTTTTCCTCTATTTTTATTGTGACAGAAAATAATGTTTGCTCAATATTTGTAATTTCGTTTTCTGCGATAAGGGCAACTTGCCAAAATAAAGGTTCTTCTTGTTTACCAAGTGGACCGAGTGCATCTGAGTTTGTTACATCATCACTTTCGAAAATGATAGTAAAGTTTTTGTTGTTTAATTGCGTACGAATATAATCTTTTAAGACAGTAATGTCTTCTTTTTTATTTAGAAAAAAATGTCCAACGATAAAGTGGGGATGATCCACAATCGTTGGATTATATCCGCTACTTTTTAGTTTTTCATTCCAAAGCGTTTTTGGTATATCAATGTGAATGCCGATGCCATCGCCCTCACCATTAATGAAACCAGCTCTATGATTCATTTTGACGAGTGATTGTATGCAAAGGTCAATGTTTTCTTTTGTAGCAATTTTTCGTTTCTCCATAACGGAAACGATTCCACACGCATCATGTTCTGCATTTCTATAATCTCGAAATAAAGACGGTGTCCATGTATTTTTTTTATTGAGCATCCGTCAATCCCCCCTCTTGTAAAAGTTAGAATAATCTTACTATTTAAGGTGCGAATCACCTTGTACACAGAGATAGTAATGCTGTAAAAGAGTATAAAACAGATAATTATGAATAATTATACTATTAATACGGAATTTATGAAATAGAAAAAAGGAAAAAAGAAAGGTGAGCTTTCTTTTTTCCTTTTAATGACGGGATTATTTATTGTCTGCTAGGGCAGCAAATGCTCTGCCGACAGCTTCGATTGTATATTCAATATCTTCTTTTGTATGTTCTGTAGTTAAGAACCATGCCTCGTATTTAGAAGGTGCTAAGTTAATTCCTTCTTGAAGCATAAGCTTGAAGAATTTACCGAACATTTCACCGTCTGTATCTTGTGCGGCATCGTAATCTTCAATTGTATTTGTTGTGAAGTATACAGTTAAAGCCCCTTTTAGACGGTTTAATGTAATGTCGATATTATGTTTCGCTGCTTGTTCTAAAATTCCTTTTTCAAGCATTGCACCAAGTTCATCTAATTTCTCATAAAGCCCTTCTTGTTGAAGCACTTCTAGACAAGCGATACCTGATGCCATAGAAGCAGGGTTTCCTGCCATTGTACCAGCTTGGTATGCAGGTCCAAGCGGAGCAACTTGTTCCATAATTTCTTTCTTACCACCGTAAGCACCGATTGGTAAGCCGCCGCCAATAACTTTACCAAGCGCTGTTAAGTCAGGTGTCACACCAAGTAAGTCTTGAGCACCACCGTACATAAAGCGGAAAGCAGTAATAACTTCATCATAAATTACTAATGCGCCAGCTTCGTGAACAAGTTCATTCACTTTTTCAAGGAATCCTGGTTTAGGCTCTACAATACCGAAGTTTCCAACGATCGGTTCTACAAGGATAGCTGCTACTTCATGACCCCATTTATCTAAAGCCTCTTTTAAAGTTTCGACATTATTAAATGGAACAGTAATAACTTCTTGTGCAATACTTTGTGGTACGCCAGCTGAGTCAGGAGTTCCTAAAGTAGAAGGACCAGATCCAGCTGCCACAAGTACTAAATCAGAATGACCGTGGTAACAACCAGCGAATTTCATGATTTTTGTGCGACCTGTATAAGCACGAGCAACACGAATCGTTGTCATCACTGCTTCTGTACCAGAGTTTACGAAACGGACTTTATCTAATGCAGGCATTGCTTCTTTTAACATTTTTGCGAATTTTACCTCTAGCGCTGTTGGTGTTCCATAAAGTACCCCATTTTCAGCAGCTGTTGTAATTGCTTTTGTTATATGCGGATGAGCATGTCCAGTAATAATAGGACCGTATGCTGCTAAATAATCGATATATTTATTTCCGTCTACATCCCAGAAATAAGCGCCTTTCCCACGTTCCATAGCAACAGGAGCGCCGCCGCCAACTGCTTTAAAAGAACGAGAAGGACTATTAACACCGCCCACGATATGCTCTAAAGCTTCTTTATGTAATGCTTCTGACTTTGTGAATTTCACTACAATTCATCTCCTTACAAAAATCTATGTATTATTCTAACATGTTTTTCGAAAAGACGTATTGTTTGTGATAGCGAAGGCAGTTGGGTAAACTATTCGTTGTGACATTTAGGAGGGGGGTCCGATTATGAAATCGGTAATTGAGGTACAAGGGTTACGTAAAGAGTTTACAGCCTATTCAAGTCGTCCGGGCTTAAAGGGTGCATTTCGCGATTTATTAAATCGTAATTATAAAATAGTACCAGCAGTAAATGATGTATCTTTTACTGTAAAGCAAGGTGAAATGGTTGGTTATATCGGTGAGAACGGTGCTGGTAAATCAACAACAATTAAAATGCTTACGGGGATTTTAACTCCGACATCAGGGCAAATCACAGTAAATGGAATGAACCCACATAAACAAAGAGAAGAATTTGTAAGAACAATTGGTGTTGTTTTTGGACAGCGTTCGCAACTTTGGTGGGATATTGCAGTACAAGAATCGTTTCGTTTATTAAAGAAAGTGTA
This sequence comes from Bacillus sp. GMa5/1, assembly GCF_050172015.1. Classification (NCBI taxonomy): domain Bacteria; kingdom Bacillati; phylum Bacillota; class Bacilli; order Caryophanales; family Bacillaceae; genus Bacillus; species Bacillus sp. GMa5/1. Next base: position 30,319 of record NZ_JBNLYC010000043.1, read on the forward strand.
CGGTGTATCAGACGCTCAGTATAAGGAGCATATGGAGCACGTAATTGAAACGTTAGATATAGGGCCTTTATTAGATAAACCAGTTCGAAAATTATCTCTTGGTCAAAGAATGCGTTGTGAATTAGCGGCAGCCTTAATTCATAATCCACCGTTATTATTTTTAGATGAGCCAACAATTGGGTTAGATGTACTTGTGAAATTGAAAATACGTGAATTTTTAAAAGAAATGAATGAACGTTATAAAACAACAATTTTATTAACAACACACGATATTACTGATATTGAAGCTTTATGTGAGCGCGTTATCATGCTGGATGAAGGGAATATTATGTATGACGGTTCTTTAAGTAATCTTCGTACGCAGTGGGGAGCAGAGAAGGAAATTCACTTTCAGTTTGTTGCACCAGTTTCCTATCAGGCTTTATCAATGGTTATGCCAGATAATCATGTCGTTTGGTCGAAAGCGAAAGAGGAAAATGCATGGGTTGCAAAAATTCCGAATGAAGAAGTTATTATTTCAATGCTTATTTCTAAAGTAGTACAAGCATTTCAAATTAAAGATTTAAAAATTAACGAAGTGTCTACAGAGGAAATTATTCGTAACATTTATGAAGAAGGTATTACGCATGGGTAAGTATATTGAAATGATTCGAATTCGCTTTTTAATGATGCTTGCGTATCGTACAAATTACTATAGCGGGATTTTAATTTATACGATTAATATCGGTGCTTACTATTTTTTATGGCAAGCAATTTATAGCGGAAAAGAGAATATTGAAAGTTTATCTATTTCGCAAATGACCACGTATATCGCAATCGCGTGGATGGCACGTGCCTTCTATTTTAATAATATAGATAGGGAAATTGCGATGGAGATTCAAGAAGGACGTGTGGCTGTAGAATTAATTCGTCCGTATAACTATTTGGGAATGAAAGTTATGCAAGGTCTTGGCGAGGGAATATTCCGTTTTGCCTTCTTTTCCATTCCAGGCATGGTTATCGTTACGTTATTATTTTCGTTGCAAATTACAACGAATTTTCAAACTTGGTTATATTTCTTCTTATCTTTAATATTTAGCTTTATTATTAATACACAAATTAATTTAATGACGGGAATGCTTACGTTTTTCCTATTTAATAATAGTGGAATTATGTATGCAAAACGCGTTGTTATTGATTTATTTTCAGGTCTATTATTACCAATTAGTTTTTATCCGTTATGGGCCCAAAAAGCAATGATGTTTTTACCGTTTCAGGCTATTAGTTATATTCCAAGTATGATTTTTTCTGAAGGTATACAGGGGAGTAAGTTGTATGAGGCTTTAGTATTTCAAGTGATTTGGGCGATTGTACTTATTATTCCAATTGTACTCATGTGGAGAACGGCGAGAAAACGTCTAATTGTACAAGGGGGATGATGAGATGCTATATATAAACTTATTTTTACAATATGCAAGTCAATATATAAAAACGAAATTGGAGTATCGAGGCGATTTTATCGTTGGTTTACTTTCTGATTTATCGCTTCAAGCAGTTAATTTAATATTTATTCTCGTTGTATTTGGGCATACACAAGCATTGAAGGGATGGAGTCGAGAAGAGGTAATCTTTATTTATGGTTTCTTTTTAGTACCATTTGCCATCTTTTCAGCTTTCTTTAATATATGGGATTTTAATGATCGATACATTATTAAAGGGGAGATGGATCGTGTATTAACGCGACCGATCCATAGCCTATTTCAAATTATATTAGAAAGAATGGAACTTGAATCTTTAATTGGAGCTATTACAGGGATTGTTGTAATGGGATATGCAGCTGTGGAGTTACAATTATCTTTTTACTGGTATGATTTCTTCTTATTTATATTGATGGTAGGAGGAGGAGCACTTGTATATGGAGGGATATTTGTTACGTTGGCGAGCCTTGGTTTTTGGTCGGATGCGAAAAGCTCAATTATGCCTCTTATGTATAACATAGGTAATTACGGGCGCTATCCTGTTAATATTTATAATCGTGTAATTCGTTTCATTTTAACGTTCGTTTTACCGTTTGCGTTTGTTGGAGTATATCCAGCAGCATACTTTTTAAGAAAAACAGAATGGAATAGTTATGCGTTTGCGACGCCAATTGTTGGTATTATCTGTTTTACGATTGCAATCACCCTCTGGAACCAAGGGGTAAAAAGGTATCGTGGCGCGGGTAATTAATTATAGAAGCTTGTTCGTTTCTAAGGGATAAATCAGTTCTCCACCTCATACATATAAAATGAGGTGGAGGACATGTTATGGGGATTTATTCTATTAATTGCAGCAATCGCTATTTTGAAAAGTGTCCAATTATTATGGAGTTCCTATTCAGATTCAACGCGTTTTTTTTCGCTCTATAATTTGGCCACATTATTTTTAATCTATACAACAGTACTAATCGCATTTGGATTAAGTTACGTTGTATTAGAGGAAATGGGTTTCGCAGTTTTGAAAGAGGACGGAGAAAGTTTGAACGCTCATTCTTTTCAACTCGTCGAAGTTTGTTTATATTTTAGCGCAGTTACTTTATTGTCTGTTGGATATGGTGACATATCTCCGATTGGAATTGGGCGATGGATTGCAATCGCAGAAGCGCTAATTGGATATACACTCCCTTTTGCTTTTGTGATGAGGTCTGTAATAGACAATGAAAAATAAGGAAGCATTTGTTATAGTAAAGGAAAAGAGTAGGAGTGATAACTATGATTACAGTAGGAGAAATGGCACCAGAATTCACATTAGAGGGAAGTAATGGAGAAGAAGTTCGCCTAGCTGATTTCCGCGGTAAAAATGTAGTTCTCTATTTTTATCCCAAAGATATGACGCCAGGATGTACAACTGAAGCATGTGATTTTCGTGATGCGTATGGAGTATTTCAAGAGAAGGATACGGTTATTCTTGGAGTAAGTCCTGATTCAGCGAATAGACATTTAAAATTCATTGAGAAACATGAATTGCCATTTACACTTTTAGTAGATGAAGATCATAAAGTAGCAGAGTTATACGATGTTTGGAAGTTAAAAAAGAACTTTGGGAAAGAGTATATGGGAATCGAGCGTTCTACATTCCTTATTAATAAAGACGGTGAACTTGTAAAAGAGTGGCGTAAAGTGAAAGTGAAAGGACATATTGAGGATGTTCTTTCTTATATAAAATAAATCTACATTGGGGATAAAATATGCAGAAACAAGGCAAGTGTCTATACATATTTTACTGCCTTACATAAAGTGGAAGTGTAGGGCATACCTCCTCAGATGATAGTATTCCAAGTGCGATTATGTCGCACTTTTTTCTGTGGAATATATGAAGAAAAAAGGGAAAGATACATAAAAACAAGTCCTGAATATAAAAATAAACTACATACTTATAGTAGAAATATTGACGATTTATAAGAAAAGGAGTACACTCTTTATAAGAATTATAAAATAATAATCCGTATAGAATCGGGGTGCATGACGGTGGTCAAAGAAGAATTAAAAGAAGCGCTAGAAATGCTGAAAAATACGGGTGTACGCATTACTCCACAGCGTCATGCTATTTTAGAGTACCTTGTGGAATCAATGACGCACCCAACAGCGGATGATATTTATAAAGCATTAGAAGGTAAGTTTCCAAATATGAGTGTTGCAACTGTCTATAATAACTTACGTGTGTTTAAAGAGGTTGGACTTGTAAAGGAATTAACTTATGGAGACGCTTCAAGTAGATTTGATTATGTTACAAGTCAACATTATCATGTGATTTGCGAAAAATGTGGTAAGATTGTTGATTTTCCTTATGGAGGCTTGGAAAAGCTGGAAGAGGAAGCTGCGAAAACGACAGGCTTCGTTATCAATAGTCATCGCTTAGAAATTTATGGCGTTTGTCCAGAGTGTCATAAGGCGTAATATATAATAAAGAAAGAGGCTGACGGCTATACGTCAGCCTCTTTCTTTATTATATAAGGATTAGCGTGAGGTTAATCGGGATTTACAGTGCTAAGTTAGTAAGGAGGGTTAGATAAAAGTTTGTCGAATTTACTTTGTATTGGTGGAAATGAATTCTGGGAGGGGACATTTTGAAGAAATATGAGATTAAAAATAACATTCCAACATTGGAAGAATATAAATATTTATGTGATTCTGTGGGATGGACTAACTATATGAACTTTGAGGTGGCGGAAATATCACTTCAAAATTCGATTTACTGTATAACAGTCAAGGATAATAATCAAATCATCGGCATGGGGAGAATTGTTGGTGATGGGGCTATCTATTTCTATATTCAAGATATAGTGGTTCATCCAGAGTATCAAAAGAATGGTATTGGAAAGAAAATAATGAATACTTTAGTAGAATACTTAAATCAGAATGCTCCAGATAAAGCATTCATTGGTTTGTTTGCGTCGCAAGGTAAAACATCATTCTACGAAAAATATGATTTTAAAGATTATTCGCCTAATATGACAGGGATGTTTACTGTTATTTCGAAAAAATAGGTGTAATAAATTTAATAAAACAATTAAAAAGTTGATTTTTTAAGAAATCAACTTTTTAATGAGTTGAAACGTTTGTAGTGTTGCAAATTCGTATTTCCCTTGATACTTATGATTTATAACTCTTCTTATTATACTTTTCATCAAATTCTTTTCCTTCTAGATCTCGATCTAGTGTTAAAGGTTGATTGCAGTGCATACATGCATCGACACGGCCGAGCATTTTGGTTGGCTTATCACAGCTTGGGCAAATAATTTGGATAGTCTTAGTAGATAACATACCAATCCAAAAGTAAACGACAGTGCTAGCGATAACAGCTAAAAAGCCAACCATCATAAACGTTGTCATAATAATAATGTTTTCGCGGAAAAAGACACCTAAGTATGCAATGAAGAGGCCGATAAATACTAAACTTAATGCAAAGGTCCGGATTTTATTGATTTTGTTTGAATACTTAATGCTCATTCTCACCACGCTCCTATACTAATAATATAACATAAAATTTAGAATTTTCACTCTTATGTAAATTGATAAAGGGATAAGATATGAAATGAATAGGAGGGGGGCCATGAAGAATGAATGGACGCTATAAGGATTTTTACAGCGGTTTTTCAGTTTTTAACGGGATGTGAAATTTTTTTATAAAAAGTATTGACCCTGTATATACTGCATGATATATTAATAACCGTCGCTGATGCGGAAACGCAGAAAACGACAAAAAAGAAATTAAAAAACTTAGTTGACATTGAAAAATGAAGATGTTAACATAAGGAAGTCGCG
>NZ_JBNLYC010000044.1:0-34482 GCF_050172015.1 Bacillus sp. GMa5/1
ATAATAGTAAATATTTTAATAAACGCATATAAGAAAATAAATAATGAAGTGAAACTTCTATCAGTGGACCATTACGTTAAAAAAGGAAGGGTGTGGAATATGCCAGATTTAGTGAGTGATGTAAGCCATTATATGAATTATTTAGTAACGAAACGAAATACGGTTTCTAGTAATATTGCAAATGCGAATACACCTGGCTATAAAGCACAAGATGTAACATTTGCTGAGCAGATGAATAAAAGTAGTGCATTATATAAAAACAATGCGGCTGATTTAAAGAGTAATCCAGATTTATATCAAACGAATGAAATGCACTTGCCGACAGTAAATACGAAAAATACATATGCAAAGATTCAAACAAAATCAATGCAAACGAATAAAGACGGAAATAGTGTGGATGTAACGACAGAAATGCTAGATTTAATGAAAGCAAATCAGTTATACGGTATTTCAGTTAACGCAATTAATACACAATATGCAATTAACCAAGCGGCACGCGGACGTTAAAAGTAGAAGGAGAGACAACGGATGTTTCAGGCAATTAATGCAAGTGGCTCAGGACTAACGACAGCGAGAAAGTGGATGGAAGTTACTTCTAACAATATTGTAAATGCAAATACGACGGCGGCTCCGGGGGCAGATTTATATGAGCGTCGTAGTGTGGTGCTAGAATCAAACAATAGTTTTGCAAGTATGCTAGATGGGGCTCCTACTAACGGAGTAAAAATAAAAAGTATTGAAGCAGACAAAATGGAAAATTTAGTGTATGATCCGACGCATCCGCACGCAAATGAAGAAGGATATGTACGTTATCCCAATATTGATGTAACTGCTGAAATGACGAATGTAATGGTTGCTCAAAAAATGTATGAAGCGAATACGAGTGTATTAAATGCGAATAAAAAAATGCTTGATAAAGATTTAGAAATCGGCCGAGGATAAGGGGGAAGATAGTAATATGAAAATTCAACCAATGTTACATACACAACCATTTGGAGCAATTCAGTCAATTGGTGCACCGAAAACTTCTCAAACATCTGTAGTTGAGGGGAAAAAGTTTATTGATTTATTGGAAGATATGAATCAAACGCAAAACAATGCGCAAACAGCAGTATATGATTTACTAACTAAAGGGGTAGGAGAAACACATGACGTTTTAATTCAGCAAAAGAAAGCTGAGTCTCAAATGAAAACAGCTGCTCTCGTACGTGATAATCTTATTGAAAATTATAAGTCACTAATTAATATGCAAATTTAGGAAAGTGGACGGGTGTGTTTAAATGGAAAAGATGAAAAATGTTATTCAATCGTTAAAAACGTGGCATAAGTTAGTAATTGGTGCTGCGCTTTTAGCGATTGTAACAGGAGCACTTTTATACTTCACCTTGCCAGATAAATATGTTGTTGTATATCAAAATTTAAATGATACAGATAAACAAGAGATTACAGCAGAATTATCGAAGTTAGGTGTCGATTATCAATTAGCGGCCGATGGTTCGATTCGTGTGCAAAAGAATGATGCTCCATGGGTTCGAAAAGAAATGAATGGGATGGGCTTACCGTTTAATTCGAAAAGCGGTGAGGAAATTTTATTAGAAAGCTCTCTCGGTTCAAGTGAGCAAGATAAAAAAATGAAGCAAATTGTCGGTACGAAGAAGCAATTGGAGCAAGATATTGTAAGGAATTTTGCGACAGTTGAAACGGCAAATGTTCAAATTACATTGCCTGAAAAAGAGACAATTTTTGATGAAGAAAAAGCAAAAGGAACAGCGGCGATTACGGTTGGAGTGAAGCGTGGACAATTGTTAACAGCTGATCAAGTTGCGGGTATACAGCAAATGATTAGTGCAGCGGTTCCTGGTGTGAAAGCAGAAGAAGTAAGTGTTATTGATAGTAAAAAAGGTGTTATCTCAAAAGGAGCAGATGAAGCACATTCTAGTAGTTCCTCTTCTTATGAGAAAGAAGTAGAGATGCAGCACCAACTTGAAGGTAAATTAAAGCAAGATATTGATGCAACGTTAATGACGATGTTTAAACCGAATGAATATAAAGTGAATACGAAAGTATCTGTAAACTACGATGAAGTTACACGTCAGTCAGAAAAGTATGGTGATAAAGGTGTACTTCGTAGTAAACAAGAGCAAGAGGAAAGCTCTACTGCGCAAGAAGGGGCAGATACGAAGCAAGGTGCTGGTATTACAGCGAACGGTGAAGTGCCAAACTACGGTACGAACAATAATCAAAATGGTAAAGTTGTCTATGATAATAAAAATGGTAACAAAATCGAAAACTATGAAATAGATAAAACAGTTGAAACAATTAAGAAACACCCAGAATTAACGAAAACAAATGTTGTTGTATGGGTAGATAATGATACGCTAGTAAAACGTAGAATTGATATGACAACTTTTAAAGAAGCAATCGGAACAGCGGCAGGACTTCAAGCTGATCCGAACGGTAACTTTATAAATGGTCAAGTTAACGTTGTAACTGTTCAGTTCGATCAGCCGAAAGCAGAAAAAGAGAAAGAGCCAGAAAAAAGTGGTATGAACTGGTGGTTATTCGGTGGAATTACAGCTGCCTTATTAGCGATTGGTGGCCTAGTATGGTTCTTATTAGCAAGACGTAAGAGAAAGAAAGAAGAAGAGGAATATGAAGAATACTTAGCAGAAGAGGAAATTGCTGCAAGTAATGAAAGTATCTTGGAAATTCCTGAAGAAAAAATAGTGCCAGAGCCAAAACCTGAACCAGAAGAACCGAAAGAACCAACGTTAGATGAACAAGTGCAGGATGCTACGAAAGAACATGTAGAAGGAACTGCAAAAGTAATTAAAAAATGGTTAAACGGACAGTAAGGGAGGAACAACGATGCTAGATGAAATCTCCTCCAAAGAAAAAGCTGCCATCCTTATTCGTACATTAGAAGAAGGGGTGGCAGCAAAAGTCATTGAATATATGACAGCTGAGGAAAAAGAAGTATTACTTCGTGAAATCGCAAAGTTTCGTGTATACAAACCAGAAACGTTAGAAAATGTACTAGGAGAGTTCTTATATGAACTAAATGTAAAAGAATTGAACTTAGTCACTCCAGATAAAGAATACATTCGTCGCATATTTAAAAACATGCCAGAAGACGAACTGGAAAAATTATTGGAAGATCTTTGGTATAACAAAGATAATCCGTTTGAGTTCTTAAATTCACTTACAGATTTAGAGCCACTTCTTACAGTGCTTAATGATGAGTCACCACAAACAATTGCAATTATCGCTTCTTATATTAAACCGCAACTTGCGTCTCAATTAATTGAGAGATTGCCAGATCATAAGCGCGTTGAAACGGTAATGGGTATAGCGAAACTAGAACAAGTTGATGGTGAGTTAATTAATCAAATTGGTGAGTTGTTAAAATCGAAATTAAATAATATGGCATTTAGTGCAATTAATAAAACTGATGGCTTGAAAACAATCGTAAATATTTTAAATAATGTTTCACGAGGTGTTGAAAAAACAGTCTTTCAAAAGCTGGATGAAGTCGATTATGAGTTATCTGAGAAAATTAAAGAAAATATGTTTGTCTTTGAAGACTTACTTGGTCTTGAAGATCTTGCGCTTCGCCGTGTATTAGAAGAAATTACAGATAACGGTGTTCTTGCGAAAGCACTTAAAATTGCAAAAGAAGAAATTAAAGAGAAATTATTTACATGTATGTCTTCAAACCGTAAAGAGATGATTCTAGAAGAATTAGATGGCTTAGGACCGCTTAAGATGACGGATGCTGAAAAAGCGCAGCAAACGATCACTGGTACAGTGAAAAAGCTAGAGAAAGAAGGAAGAATTATCGTTCAAAGAGGTGAAGAGGATGTCCTTATTTAAAAACAGAATTCCGAAGAATTCTGTTTCTTTTTCTGAAGAAACGTATGAATTACAATTTCCAAAACCAGCTTCAGTTCAAATAGAAGAGGAAGAATTACAAGCTGATCATGCAGAACTTCGCGCCCAGCAAGAATCGTTACATATGGAAATGAATCAGCTAAGGCAAGAGAAGCAAATGCTAGAACGAGAGCGGCAGCAGTTATTACAAGATAAAGAACAATTTCAAATGCATATTCATGAGCAAATGGAACAGATGGAAGCAGCGCGTGTGCAATTTCAAAAAGAACAACAAGAAACAGCGTATGAATGGACAGAGTTGTTATGGGATCAATCTTTTCATCTAGCAGAAAAAATCGTGAATCAAGCGGTAGATTCACGATTGCTTGATGTGTTACCTATTTTAACTGGCATCGTGCAAACATTGCCAACTTCGTTTGAAAAATTAATCATTACAGTACATCCAGAAACGTTTGAACGTATTCAAGAAGAGAAGGAGAATACGAAAGAATATTGGTTACTACAATTAGTAGAATGGAAATATGATTTCTCCCTGCAGTTTGGTGAATTTGTTCTGGAAGAAGAGAAAGAGTTCTTTGAATTTAAATTTGCACCTATATTTGCGAAACTTCGTCAGAAATGGGAAGAAGAGAAGTTATTTGAGGAGCAAAATGTATGAGCCGCCTGTTAATGAATGAGAACGAAAAATGGAATAAGTTCATTGAAACACCGCTGTATACGAAAGTAGGCAAAGTTCATAGTGTACAAGAACAGTTTTTCGTAGCAAAAGGGCCGAAAGCGAAGATCGGAGATGTTTGCTTCGTTGGAGAACATAACGTCTTATGTGAAGTGATTGCCATTGAAAAAGAAAATAATATGCTACTTCCATTTGAACAGACAGAAAAAGTATGTTATGGAGATTCAGTGACATTAGTTTCAGAAGATGTTGTTGTACCACGTGGTAATCACTTGCTCGGAAAAGTGTTAAGTGCAAATGGTGAAGTGTTAAATGAGGAAGCTGAAAACATTCCATTACAGAAAATAAAACTAGATGCACCACCTATACATGCATTTGAACGTGAAGAGATTACCGATGTATTTGAAACAGGAATAAAATCAATTGATTCTATGCTAACAATTGGTATCGGTCAAAAGATTGGTATTTTTGCTGGGTCAGGTGTTGGTAAATCAACTTTACTTGGAATGATAGCAAAAAATGCAAAAGCTGATATAAATGTTATTAGTTTAGTAGGGGAACGTGGCCGGGAAGTAAAAGACTTTATTCGAAAAGAGTTAGGCGAGGAAGGGATGCGAAAAAGCGTCGTTGTTGTAGCGACGTCAGATGAAAGTCATCTTATGCAACTTCGTGCAGCGAAACTCGCAACGTCTATTGCTGAATACTTCCGTGATCAAGGTAATAACGTATTACTTATGATGGACTCTGTTACTCGTTTTGCCGATGCACGAAGAAGTGTTGATATTGCTGTTAAAGAATTACCGATTGGTGGTAAAACACTGTTAATGGAAAGTTATATGAAGAAGTTGTTAGAGCGGTCCGGAAAAACACAAAAGGGATCTATAACAGGTATTTATACGGTGCTTGTTGATGGGGATGATTTAAATGGTCCTGTACCAGATTTAGCACGTGGTATTTTAGATGGACATATCGTATTAAAGCGTGAGCTTGCAACGCTTAGTCATTATCCTGCAATTTCAGTATTAGATTCAGTAAGTAGGATTATGGAAGAAATTGTTTCGCCACATCATTGGCAACTTGCAAATGAAATGAGAAAGATTTTATCAATTTATAAAGAAAATGAATTGTATTTTAAGCTAGGAACGATTCAAGAAAATGAAGAAAATGCTTATATTTTTGAATGTAAAAATAAAGTAGAAGGCATAAATACATTTTTAAAGCAAGGTCGATCGGATAGTTTCCAATTTGATGATATCGTTGAAGCGATACAGCATATAGTATAAGGCCTCTGCCCAAGAGGTCTTATTTTTTTGTTTTTTAATATTTCACAGATTTTTTTGGAAAAAAACTATATAATAGAAAAAGAGAACGTTATAATAGAAAGGGGCTATGAAAACAGGTGGATAAACAGCAGTACGACACAATAAAATTGCAAATAAACCAAGAAAAAGAACATATTTTAAAAGAAGTGTATGAATTAACAGCTGAAAAAAGAAAAATAGAACAAAAAAAAGAATATGATTTATATGTTGTGAAATCGCGTAGTAAAGTCGTACAAACTGGGCAACGTATTATGGCTGGCATGCTTTCTTCACATACGTTTTCACCTGAAAGAATAGAAGAATGGAATCGAAAAATTAAAAAAACGGAAGGTTTTATTCAAAAAAATGAAAGCCTTTTAGAGCAAGTAAAAGAAAAAGAACGTGTCATTGATGAGATGTATCAAGAAGATTGCAAAAAGCTTGCGAAAGCACAAGAAAAGCTGGAAGAAAAAATGCTTCTGGATTTGAAAATGTGTATGAATGGATGAGGTGAATGTAGTGATACAGTCTGTATTACCGGTGCAACAAAGTTTACCTCCGCAAAAAGAAAAAGGGCTAGAAGTACAATCAAAAAATGAAGATTCTTCATTCGATCGTACGATGAGAATGGAAAATAAAAAACAGCCGCAAACGGAGAAAATGAAACGAGAAGAAGCACCAAAAGAAGAGAGAAAAGATTATATTCTTTCTAAAAAATCGGTAACGGAAGAAGAACCTATTGTAAAGAAAGAAGAAAAAAAAGAGACAGAACAGTTGTTATTAGCTGTATCTGAGCAAATGGTTGCAATTGAGCAATTACATGTGCAGCCGGAATTGTTATATCAATACATACAAAAAATACAAGAGCTATATAAAGAATATGGCAATATTAAACTTAATGAATTACCTGCAGCTGAATTACAACAATTACAAGAACTTCTTTCAAATATGAATATCAAAAATGCTATATGTTTAGAAGATACAATGCAAATGGTATTAGACAAAATGAAGATGCCAGAGCAAGCGATGCAAGCATTGAAGGCTGTAGAAACAGAAACTTGTAATATTGCAAAGAAACAAGAAGAGTTTAAAGACGTAGATCTTCCGAAAGCTGAGAGCGATGATGCAAAGATAGAGTTGCCAGAAGTTGATGCATTAAACGATTCGAGCTCTGCAGGTGCAGAATTATTAAATAAAACGACGAGTACCGAACAAATAGGGAAATCAAATAGTGGTGCTGAGAAAGTTTCATTACCTGACTTAGGAAAGAAAATGGAAGCGCAAGTAGAAGCGCTGCAAAAATTTGTAGTGAAACAAGAACGTGTTTTATTTCAGTTAAATCCAGAAAAACTTGGTACATTAACAGTGTTTATGAAAAAACACGGAGATCAAATTGACGTTCACGTAGAAATGGAAAAACACGATGCGAAAAAACGTGTTGAAATCATTTTTGATGAATTGAGATTAAAGTTAAAAGAAAAAGAAATCAATATTCAAATTAGCTATTCAGATAAAGATGAAAATCGTAAAGAACAGCGAGAACAAGAGCAAAGGCAAAAACAGAAATTAGCAAATACAAATCATGAAAAACAACAATCAACAGAATTTGCGGGATTATTGGAGGAATAAAGCGTGCCAACAGTTGGATTAAATACAACGAGTACAAATCATATTCCGTTACAAGCAGGAGCGCAAAAAAGTAATGTACCTGTTAATGGTGTACAATCGCCAGTGCAACAAAGTAATGGAGTTTCAGCAGGAGCGCAAAAGACTCCTGGGGTAATGGGGAAAGATGATTTCTTAAAATTGTTTTTATCAAGTTTCCAACATCAAGATCCATTTAATGCGATGGATATGAATCAAATGATGAATCAGACAGCGCAGTTATCTCTTATGGAACAAGTACAGAATATGACGAAAGCAGTAGATAAGCTGCAATCAACGATGTATTCAACAGCACTTGATGGTGGAATGAAGTTTTTAGGGAAATACGTAAGAGGTGTTGACGGTGACGGAAACAAAGTAACCGGTCAAGTAGAAACAGTTCGTCTTGCGGAAAATAACGATGTACAGCTCGTTATTAATAATAAAGTTGTCTCTCTTCGTTTCGTTGAGAGAGTGTCTGATAAACCGATTGGGGAAACGAACCCAGAAGACGCAAAGAAAGACGATCAAAAAGTAACTGAAGAAGTAAAAAATACAAATTCATAAGGAGTGTCCATACGTTATGATTAAAGCGTTATATACAAGTATTACAGGGATGAATGCAACACAAAATGCATTAAGTGTAACTTCAAATAATATTGCCAATGCACAAACAGTAGGTTATAAAAAACAAAAAGCAATGTTTGATGATTTACTATATAACAATTCGATTGGTGCAAAAGGTGACGGTAAATACGCAGGAACGAATCCGAAAAGTATTGGTAACGGTGTGAAAATGAGTGGTACTGTTACGGATTATAGTGATGGTACAATTACGTTAACAGGTGGCAAAACACAAGCCGCAATGGAAGGTAATGGTTTCTTCGTTGTAGGTGATTCAAAAGGCGGAAATATGGAATTTACTCGTAAAGGTACGTTTGGGATATCTTCAGATTACTATATTACGAATACTGAAGGTCAATACGTATTTGCATACCCTGCAAATGAGGCAACTGGTGAAGTTGATTTATCTGGAATTCCAGGACCGTTGCAAATTCCAATGGGAACAGCAATTGGTGGTATTCGAACATCGAAAGGGACCATTAAAGGGAATATTCCAACTGGTGAAAAACAAATCACACAAGATTTACCTGTATATGATAATGCGGGGAATACATGGACAATGCGTGTAGAGTTTAAACAAACGAGCGAACATAATTATACATATAAAGTACAAATGCGTAATGACTCGAAAAAAGAAACAGAGTTTAAAGATGTTCCAGGTGCAGGTGGTAATATGACATTTGATGCTGTTGGAAATCCAAATCCGAAAGAGCAAGGAGCTAATATTCCATTTGATGGCGGCTCTATAAAATTAGACTTAAGCCATTTAACAAATCATCCAACAGATAAAACATTATCAGTAACAGACGTAGATGGTAGAGCAGCAGCGACGGTTAAAGATTGCTTCATTGCTGACGGTGGATATGTGATGGTAAAATATTCTGATGGAAGTATGAAATCTGCAGGCCAATTAGCTGTTGCGATGTTCCCGAACGAAGGTGGACTAATGAAAACAGGTAATGGTAACTATACGGCGACGAATACAACAGGTATTTTAGCTCTTGGTACATCTGGTCAAAACGGTGCAGGTAAAGTGCGCGGTGGTGCACAAGAAGGTGCTAACGTAGATTTATCTGTAGAATTCGTTGACTTAATGTTATACCAACGCGGATTCCAAGGAAATGCGAAAGTAATTAAAGTTTCAGATGAAGTATTAAATGAAGTTGTAAACTTAATTAGATAATATATCGCATGGAAAAAATGTAATGGAGTAGAAAGGGTTTTTTATTCGTATGACAAGACAAGAGCGAATTTTACAATTGCCTTTTTTCGAAAATAAACGTGAACTTGCCGAGCAAGTATTAAAAATAGAACGAGAAGAGCATGTATATTTACCAGATCAATTTGAAATTAAGCAAGTGCCACCGTATTCATTTGGCGAAAAACAAGCAATCATTGGCCGTATCCATGAGTTTTATTTCATAAGTGTTGGTAGCGATAGTGTTTGGAAGTATCAACTGTTTAAGGATGAGATGAAGTGTCGTGAGTTTTTTGTTATGTTGCCAAATATTACGGATCAGCAGATAGCGTTTTGGTTTAATAACATAGAGTTATTGAAAAGTTCTTAAAAAGATCTAAAAAGCTCTTTTTAGGGTTGACGAGAGGACCCAGCGTTGTTTTTGAGCGGTTAGTGCCTAATAGGGCCTCGACTGGTGTGTAAGGACAAAGGTATGGAGAGTTACTAGGGTAGTATAAGAAGAGGTAAGCAAAGTTTAGTGTGGATAAACAGTTATGGTCCAGAAGAGCTCCTAGTTGTAAGAATAGAGCTATGGAGGCGTACTGAGATAATCATTTCATAGTAGGCCAGTGCCTTCTGGATAGTATGTAACAATAGATTTTTATAAAAGGAGAGGTGAGGAGGATGGCGCAAAATAAGTATCGCGTTACATTCATTTCGCCGAGTGAGGTTGAGCAGCGGACTGTAATGGGGGCGAATAGTTTGCCAGATTTAATTCGTAAAGTAGAAAGTATTATCGCAGATCCAAACGGTTATTTTGTGAATGATAAAAAAAATAATTGTTATTTTAAAGTGATTAAAGAAAATGTTACGTTTATTCAATATGAGTTACTATTTTCGGATAAGGAAATTCATATTGAAAAATTAAAACATATAGCACCGGTAGTATTAAAGCGATTATTCGAAAAAATAAATGACCCGGAATTATATGCACTCGCGCTACTTGATGTTGATATAGCAACGAAAGAATATGTGCTAGCAGAAATGAATTCTGAACTGAGAATAAGAGTAGAGACAGAGCTTTCGAAAAAATGGGAAGCAATGCCGACGGAAATTGTAGGTGCACAAGAAGTTTTATTAGAGGCACTTGCTTCGTTTATACAAGATTAATTGTTTTTTTATAAAATGAATCGTTCGACTATCTATATTTTTTATATAGGTAGTTGACTTTTTCTCTTTTATAAAGCTTAATAATTAGATATACGGAATTAATGGAAGGGGAGCGACACCTTTATGTCACAAGCACAAAGTATTTTATTAGAAAGCGGAACAAATGAATTAGAGATTGTTACGTACACTGTTGGTGAAAACCTATTTAGTATTAATGTAATGAAAGTACGTGAAATCATTAATCCATTCCCTGTTACAACTGTGCCAGAATCTCATCATGCAGTTGAAGGTGTTGTTCAAGTACGTGGTGAAATTTTACCTGTTATTAACTTGGCAATGGCTCTTAATTTAAAGTCAACAAAGCCACTTGATCAAACGAAATTTATCATCTCAGAATTAAACCAAATGAAAGTTATTTTCCGCGTTGATGAAGTGCATCGTATTCAACGTATTTCGTGGGAACAAATTGATGAACCAGCTTCATTATCTATGGGACTAGAAGAAACGACATCTGGTATTGTAAAACTAGATGGAAAAATCATCTTACTATTAGATTATGAAAAAATTGTATGTGAAATTAGCGGCACTGGTTATGACAATAAATCAATTGCAGGATTAGAACAAAAAACAGATCGAGCTGAAAAAGTAATTTACATTGCAGAAGATTCAGCGATGCTTCGCCAAATATTAGAAGAAACATTATCATCAGCTGGATATACAAAAATGAACTTCTTCAGCAATGGTGCAGAAGCGTTAGCGCAAATTGAAAAATTAGCGAAAGAGCAAGGCGAAAAAATGTTTGAGCATATTCACTTGCTAATTACCGATATTGAAATGCCAAAAATGGATGGACATCATTTAACGAAAGTGGTTAAGGATAGTGAAGTAATGAATCGTTTACCAGTCATTATTTTCTCTTCATTAATTACAAATGAATTATTCCATAAAGGTGAAGCTGTAGGAGCAAATGCTCAAGTAAGTAAGCCAGATATTCAAGAGCTAATTGGTTTAGTTGATAAGTTAGTGTTGTAAGAAAAGCACTTTTTTAGCTGGAATAGAGGAACTAGCTATGTGTGGCAGCGGTCAGTGCCTAATAGAGACCCATGCGATGTAAGACCAGAGATATGGAGTGTTTTTTAGGTAAATGGGACGAGATAGCCGCCGAGATAGCTTTAGAAGAAGCGAGACTTCGATTGAGGATTTGAAGACTGGGTTTATAACTCTATTCTGTTAGAGAGAGGAAGGAATTAGCCAATGCTACATATGGCTAATTCCTTTTTAGTATTCTATACTTTAAGCTGGTAGAAAAATGAAAGGTTTCTTGGGTGTTTGTCGCTGTATGTGTGAATAATCTTTATTTAGAGATTTTTGATTTAAAAATATAAGCAAACGTATTTTCGATTGTTATTTTAGTAATATTTCGTGGTAACGCAAATTTTTTCGGTGAAAAAACATCCGAAATACCATATAATATAATTAAATGTAATTAATATGCAATTTTGCATATTAATAAAAAACATTTTCCGAATTTTTATACTTTCTATACATTTTTGTATGTTTATTATTTGACAGATAATTTCGAACTGTTATAATATGGATATGTAAAAATTGCTATTTTCTTAAAAGACATGGAAGTCAGATGAGAATTGTGAAAGGATGAGGGGGAGTGGCACAGATTATGTATCACCACACAGCAATTAATGTATTAGGTCTTTTACAAAACATGTCAAATAATAAAATGAACGATATGCAACTAGAAGCGGAATTTAAAAAAATAGAAAAAGAATTCCAAGTAAAGTATGAAGAGTTACTTGATTTACATAATAGAATGGTATTATTTCAAATAGATATAGAAAAAAATGGCGGGATGCGAGCATATGAAAAATCAGCAATTACATGGCTGAAGTCTGAACTAGAGCTACTGTATGAAGTGTATCAATTTTGTCAACGTCACGGTTTAAACATTTTAAATATTTCAAAATACGTAAGTAAAAATGAACTAAATCTTTTTCCAAAAACAGAAAGTCAATTGCAAAATACGTATTATAAATTAAAAAAACGTGAAATACCGTTTGAAAATATTGAAAAACAAAAACCAGGACGAAAGCGAAAATATATACCAGCAAAAGAGACAATCGTTGCAAGAAAACAAGAAAACGAGTACGAATTAAAAGAAGAAATCCAGCATAAAGAGGATGAAAAAAATCTTGTAACAGTTATATCTGGTATCGTTGATAACTTTGAAACAATTAATCAATGTAGTGAAAGGAAAGAAGACGAACTACATCAGTTTATGGAAGGTATTTATAAGCTTTCTAGCATGGCAGCAGGGCGTTCTAGAGAAGCAAAGAACACACGTAGTCTAGAAGATGAATTGCAGTCGTTACAACTAGAAAATGAAAGGCTAAAACGAGAGAAAGAAGAGCTTGTACAAGATATTAAAGGTATGACGCAGCTTTTAATTCATTTCATTACAAGTTCTGATATCGATCAAATTCGTAAATTACCAACTTTCGTACAAGATTGTAAAATGGAATTACATAAACTTGGGCTATATAATGCACAAGACGGAAAAATGAAAATAATGGTTGACCGTAGCGGACAAGTTATGACGGTAACACAGTAATAAAATTTGGGTACAAAATAAAAGGGAGATACATAGTTTATATGTATTTCCCTTTTGTTTTGTATGGAATCGTTCCAAAGAAGGAAGATTAATTTTTATGATTGTAGTAGTTTAAAGACCATTTGCGGAATTTGGTTCGCTTGTGAAACCATACTAAGTGCAACTTCAGTCAATAATTTGAACTTTAAAAAATCACTCATCTCCTGCGCCATGTCTGCATCTTCAATTAGAGATGCAGCATCTGTTAACGCCATACTTTGATTATTTAAATTTTCAATATTAAACTGTAAACGATTTATCATTGCACCAAGGTCGGCACGATGAAGTGACACACTTTGCAAAGCCTCTTCGATTTTACGAATTGCCGTTCTTGCTTCTTGTTCCGTTGAAATCTTGATGTCATGTTGTGTAGGGGAAGGGGGAATATGTTTCGTCATATTTATTGTATGACCGATATCGTCTAATGTAATAGGGCGGTTTTGACCGTCAAATACGGATAAATCATTAAACTCAGTCGTCTCGCCAATATAGCCAATTTGTTCTGTTAAAGATTGAAACTCTTTATTCAGCGAATGACAGTTTTTATTTGAATTTGTACCGTTTGAGGATTGAACGGCCAAATCACGCATACGCTGTAAAATATTCGTCACAGTTTGAAGGGCAGCTTCGGCCGTGCGAAGCATCGATATCGCATCCTCATTATTACGAATCGCCACGCGCATACCACTTGCTCTCGCATGCACCCGAGTAACAATTGCAACATTCGCTGGATTATCAGAAGCGTGGTTTAACTTCTTACCAGTCGCCAAATGCTCCATTGCAACATTCATACGCTTCTCATTCTCATACAACGACTGCCTAGCATTCCTACTTAAAACATTTGTACCAATACGCATAATAGACACTCCTTATAGATTGATATAGTTAGTGTTCTAAAGCTAATAAAAGGTCATGAAAAGATAAAAAGGCTTATGCTTATTTGCTATTTGTGTTTTAGCATAAGAGGGGGTCAAGATAAGCACTAACCGCTTCTATGCACCGCAGATGCTCTCTTCCATCAAAAAAAGAAGTTTTTATAAAAAATAAACCTCTCTGCAAGCAGAGAGGTTTATTCAGGAAACTAACTCAAATGGCTTATTGTAATAATTTAGAAACCATTTGTGGAGTTTGGTTTGCTTGAGAAAGCATGCTGATACCAGCTTCGTTCAAGATTTTGAACTTAGTCATTTCAGACATTTCTTTCGCCATGTCAGCGTCTTCGATTTGAGAAGCTGAAGCTGCCATAGAGTTTTCTTGGCTCTTAAGGTTGTTTACATTAAAGTCAAGACGGTTTAATGTAGCACCTAGAGTAGCTCGGTTATCAGCCACTTTTGTAAGAGCGGCATCAAGTTGCCCAACTGCAGTTAAAGCTGATGGTTTTGTAGTATCTATTTTTGCAGTATCTTTAATTGCATCAAATGCTTTTACAATGTTATCGTAAGCAGTAGCTGCTGTTGTTTCATTTGTTGCAGCTGTTGCAAATGCAGTAGCTGCTGTTCCAACTTTACTTGCATCTGCACTTTCAAATCCAGCTGCTTTAAAAGCAGCTCCAAATTTAGCTACAGCTGTTTTTTGCGCAGCCACATCTGTACCTGCTGCTGCCATTTCTTCTTGTAATGTTTTATAAGCAGCATTAGATTTTTTTGCATCATCTGTTAAAGGAGGTTCAATTGCTAAGTCTGCGATACCTAGATCTGTAAGGCTTGCACCCTCTAATTTAATTCCAATCTGTTGAGCTGCTGCATCAGAGTCTAGAGTTTGGATTTTAATTTCTTGTGTAGACTTTAATAGATTTTTGTCGTTGAATTGAGTATTGTCAGCAATGTAAGTGATTTGCTCTTTTAATGCAGCAAACTCCTTGTTTAAAGCAACTTGGTTTTTTGTAGTATTTGTACCAGTTGCAGATTGGTTTGCAAGGTCACGCATACGAAGTAAGATGTTAGATACAGAGTTTAAAGCTGAATCTGCAGTACGGATTAATGACATACCATCTTGTGTGTTACGAGCAGCAACGTTTAAGCCGCCTTCACGAGCTTTCATACGAGTTGCGATTGCAAGACCCGCTGCATCGTCAGCTGCGCTGTTGATACGTTTACCACTTGATAAACGGTCCATAGAATTGCTCATTTTTGCTTGGTTTTGGCGCATGTACTCTTGCGTACGCATGCTGTTAATGTTTGTATTAATTCTCATGTTAAGAAACCCCCATTTTTTTATATTGACTTTTCTGCAAATTGAAAAACGGTAATATGCGAAAAAATCAATTTCGAGATTTATTGTAATCCCTGTCATAGCGGGTGTCAACTAAAAATTCGAATTAATAAATATAAAAAAATAACAGTTTAACAATATATTCATTTTTTTATTACATAATTATTAAAAGGATTATTGCAAACTTTAAAAAAAAACTCTAATATTAGATTATCTTTGTTTACCGAAAAGGTGATATTATGATAGTTGGAAATATAGTAAAAGAAGTGCTTGCATATAAGAAAGGGCAAATTCAGCAAAGGCTAAGTAGTCCACAAGCATTCGTTAGTAGTCGTTTTCAAGAGAAGTTGCAGAGTGAACCTGCGAAGGAGACGAAGGCTACTACGCAGCCGGCAAACATAGAAGATATGAGTCAGCCGGTACAATCTACGAAAATAGAAGCGGTTGTTAATAAACCGGTAGAAACTATTAATAAAGTAGAGGAAGCGAGTAAGTCTGAAGAAAAGGCTGAAACGAAGAAAGCAGATGAAGTGCAAGTTGCGCAAAAAGAGTTTGAACGACGTTTCCCAGAAACGAAAAATGAGGCTGCTGATACGTGGGAATTAACGAAGAAGTATAATATTCAAAAAATACGTTCTTCCAATGAAGGGAAGTATGAGGATATTATTGATCGTGTAAGTCGTACATATGGAATTCCAAAAACGTTAATTCAAAAAATGATTGAAGTAGAGTCTAATTTTAATCCGAAAACGGTATCACATGCAGGTGCGATGGGTCTTATGCAGCTTATGCCAGCGAATGTGAAGGAGATGGGTGTGAAGAATCCATTTTCACCAGCTGAAAGTATTGAAGGTGGCGTGAAAGAGTTAAGCGGTTATTTAAAGAAAAATAACGGCGACTTAGTATTGGCGCTTGCTTCTTATAATGCTGGTCCTGGTAATGTGAGAAAGTACGGAGGCGTACCGCCATTTAAAGAAACGCAAGGATATATTAAAAAAATATTAAATATCGACGTTTCAAAATAAGAAGTTTCATATATAGAGAGAACATGAAATTTTCGTGAACATGATATGGGAGTTGGCTAGATTTGAAATTACAAGATGATATTCCGTTAACAATTTATTTTGAAATCGGAAATACGAAAAAGAAAATTGAAGATCTGCTTCATATTACGAAAGGTACATTGTATCGTCTTGAAAATTCAACGAAAAATACGGTGCGTCTTATGCTTGAGAATGAAGAGATTGGAACCGGAAAGATTTTGACGAAGAATGGAAAGATGTACGTTGAAATCGTTGAATTGAAAAGGTAGGGAAGGGGATTGTCATGAGTGGCGAAAAATTAAGCCAAGAGCAAATTGATGCCCTGCTGAAGGCGGTAAATGAAGGCGAGGAAATGCCAGCTTTCGCACAAGAAGCAGGAAAGCAAGAGAAATTTCAAGAGTATGATTTTAATAGACCAGAGAAGTTCGGTGTTGAGCATTTACGTAGTTTGCAAGCGATTGCTTCTACGTTTGGGAAACAGACGTCACAGACGTTATCAGCTCGTATGCGTATTCCAATTGAACTAGAGCCTTCAACGGTTGAGCAAGTTCCATTTACGAGTGAGTATGTGGAGAAAATGCCGAAAGATTATTATTTATATTGTGTAATTGATCTCGGTTTGCCAGAGCTTGGAGAAATTGTTATTGAGATTGATTTAGCATTCGTTATTTATATTCATGAATGTTGGCTTGGCGGAGATAGTAAGCGTAACTTTACGATGCGCAGACCGTTAACAGCATTTGAGTTTTTAACGCTTGATAATATATTCTTGCTTCTTTGTAAAAATTTAGAGCAATCATTTGAAAGTGTTGTTGCGATTGAACCGAAATTTGTAACGACAGAAACAGATCCGAATGCATTAAAGATTACGACAGCGAGTGATATCATTTCATTACTTAACGTAAATATGAAAACAGAGTTTTGGAATACGACGGTGCGTATCGGAATTCCATTCTTATCTGTTGAAGAAATTATGGATAAGTTAACGTCTGAAAATATTGTCGAACATTCTTCAGACAAGCGTAAAAAGTATACGTCTGAAGTGGAAATGAAAGTAAATCAAGTGTACAAACCTGTTCACGTTGCAATTGGTGAGCAGAAAATGACAATGAGTGAGATTGAACAAATTGAAGAAGGCGATATTATTCCGCTTCATACGAAAGTTTCGGATGAATTACTTGGTTATGTAGATGGAAAGCATAAATTTAATTGTTTTATTGGAAAAGATGGAACGCGTAAGGCGCTCCTATTTAAAAGTTTTGTAGAGTAGGAGGATCCATATGAAGCATGAAGTATCTCCCGTGTCATTAATGGGATTAGAAGATTTTGCAGGAAAGCGAAATGAAGCAGGTAAAGCACATATTGATACTGTTTCAGATATTTCGATTGAACTTGGTGTAAAGCTTGGAAAGTCATCTATTACACTTGGTGATGTAAAGCAGTTAAAAGTTGGCGATGTTCTGGAAGTAGAGAAAAACTTAGGACATAAAGTAGATGTGTATTTAAGTAATATGAAAGTCGGCATCGGTGAAGCAATCGTAATGGACGAGAAATTCGGTATTATCATTTCTGAAATTGAAGCTGATAAGAAACAAGCGGCGCTTATGAAAGCGCAAAGTCAAATGCAAGATAAAGAGTAGAGGAGGAGTCATATGTCGTATATGACGACCTTATTTCAAGTCGTTTTACTGTTTGGTGCGCTCGGCTACGGTGCATATTATATGACGAAAAAGACGCGCAAACAGCAGTTTTTTAAGCAGGGTGAAAATGGCCATATTCAAGTAAAAGACGGTGTGTATTTAAATCATCAAACGAGTGCCTTTTTATTTGAAGTGGACGGAAAGCAAGTGTTCACTGTTATTAGTAATAACGGTGTGCAGTCTGTGCAATTAACCGGAACAGGAAATCAGTTTCAACAAGCACTAGAAGACGCGGTGAAGAGTGAAACGAAAAAAGTAGAGGATCCATCATGAGAATAAAGAAACAGTTATCATTATTAGCCGTTATTTTCGTATTTTCTATCGTTTTTTCAATTATTTTTGTAAATCCAGCGTATGCAGCCCCGAACGGTTTTATTAATTTCGAAAATGGAAAAGAGTTTACGAGTAATTCAAGTGTACAACTATTTGCGCTCGTTACCCTTTTATCATTATCTTCTTCTATCGTTCTATTATTTACACATTTTACTTATTTTATGATCGTTCTAGGGATTACACGTCAAGGACTTGGGGTAATGAATTTACCACCAAACCAAGTGCTTGTTGGACTTGCATTATTTTTATCACTCTTTACGATGCAGCCTGTACTTGGGCAACTGAAGAGTGATGTGTGGGATCCGATGACGAAAGAGAAAATAACAGTAAGTCAAGCTGCGGAAACGACAGCTCCTATTATGAAAGAATATATGTCAAAGCATACGTATAAGCATGATTTAAAAATGATGCTGAAAGTACGCGGAGAAGAGTTGCCGAAAGATTTGAAAGATCTTTCACTATTTACGCTCGTACCATCCTTTACGTTAACGCAAATTCAAAAAGGTTTACTAACAGGGATGTTCATTTATTTAGCGTTTGTATTTATAGATTTGATTATTAGTACACTTTTAATGTACCTCGGGATGATGATGGTACCGCCGATGATTTTAAGTTTACCGTTTAAAATACTCGTTTTCGTATATTTAGGTGGATATACAAAAATCGTCGACATTATGTTTAAAACAGTCGCCTGAAGCGTTTGATGCTATGTGATAGGAGTCATATAAATGAATACGTCACCAATTATAGATATTTTTCAAACCTTTTTTTATAAAGGGGTTATGATTTTAATGCCGGTTGCCGGCGTAAGTATGATTGTCGTTATTATCATCGCTGTCATTATGGCGATGATGCAAATTCAAGAGCAAACGCTGACGTTTTTACCGAAAATGGCGAGTATTGTCCTCGTTATTATCATTTTAGGTCCGTGGATGTTCCAAGAG
Source organism: Bacillus sp. GMa5/1 (assembly GCF_050172015.1). Taxonomy (NCBI): domain Bacteria; kingdom Bacillati; phylum Bacillota; class Bacilli; order Caryophanales; family Bacillaceae; genus Bacillus; species Bacillus sp. GMa5/1. The sequence goes on from NZ_JBNLYC010000044.1 coordinate 19,380, forward strand.
TTAACGACACTTATTTTAGATTTATTTGATAAAATCCCATCGCTATTGCGTTCGTACTAAGATAGGTGAACTGAAATGAATATGGAATTATGGGCGGCAACGTTTTTTGCGTTTTGCCGCATTACTTCATTTTTATATTTTTTACCGTTTTTCTCAGGACGATCCATTCCAGCAATGGCGAAGGTTACAGTTGGACTTGCTCTTTCAATTACAGTGGCTGATCAAGTGGATGTCTCTCACATCAAGACAGTTTGGGACGTTGCAGCTTATGCAGGAACGCAAATTGTAATTGGATTATCACTTTCAAAAATTGTAGAAATGCTGTGGAACATTCCGAAAATGGCCGGGCATATTTTAGACTTTGATATCGGTTTATCACAAGCAAGTTTGTTTGATGTAAATGCGGGCTCACAGTCTACTTTACTATCAACCATTTTTGATATATTTTTTCTCATTATTTTTATTTCACTTGGCGGCATTAATTATTTCGTTGCCACGATTTTAAAGTCGTTTCAATATACAGAGGCGATTTCAAAATTGTTGACGACTAGTTTTTTAGATAGTCTACTCGCAACGCTATTATTTGCGATCACATCAGCGGTTGAAATTGCTCTTCCGCTTATGGGAAGTTTATTCATCATTAACTTTGTTCTAATTTTAATTGCAAAAAACGCTCCGCAATTAAACGTTTTTATGAATGCATACGTAATTAAAATTACGTGCGGTATTTTGTTTATTGCGATGAGTGTACCGATGCTCGGTTATGTGTTTAAAAATATGACGGATGTATTACTTGAAGAGTATACGAAACTATTTAACTTTTTCTTAACGAAGTAGGGGGACGCGCATGGCAAAGGATAATAAAACAGAAAAGGCCACCCCGCAGAAGCGTAAAAAATCGCGTGAAGAAGGGAATATTGCCCGGAGTAAAGATTTAAATAATTTATTTTCCATTCTAGTATTAGCAGTTGTCGTTTATTTCTTCGGAGATTGGCTAGGGTATGAGATTGCAAATTCCGTAGCGGTGCTGTTTGATCAAATTGGAAAAAATACAGATTCAACCGAGTATTTTTATTTAATGGGGATTTTATTACTGAAAGTATCGGCTCCGATATTAATACTCGTATACGCTTTTCATTTATTTAATTATATGATTCAAGTCGGCTTCCTATTTTCTTCTAAAGTCATTAAACCGAAAGCGTCACGTATTAATCCGAAAAACTATTTTACGAGACTGTTTAGTCGTAAAAGTTTAGTAGATATTTTGAAATCACTGTTTTATATGGGATTAATCGGTTACGTCGCTTACGTTCTTTTTAAAAAGAATTTAGAGAAAATTGTCAGTATGATTGGATTCAACTGGACTGCATCACTTACTGAAATTATTAGGGAAATTAAATTTATTTTCTTAGCAATTTTAATTATTTTAATCGTTCTTTCTATTATTGATTTCATTTATCAAAAATGGGAGTACGAGCAAGATATTAAGATGAAAAAAGAAGAAGTGAAACAAGAGCATAAAGATAATGAAGGGGACCCGCAAGTTAAAGGAAAACGAAAAAACTTTATGCATGCAATCTTGCAAGGAACAATTGCGAAGAAGATGGATGGCGCAACATTTATTGTAAACAACCCGACTCATATTTCGGTCGTACTTCGTTACAATAAACACGTCGATGCAGCACCAATTGTCGTTGCAAAAGGGGAAGATGAGCTCGCGTTATATATACGAACGCTTGCCCGTGAACAAGAAATACCAATGGTGGAAAACCGTCCGCTTGCTCGTTCTTTATATTATCAAGTCGAGGAAGATGAGACGATTCCAGAAGATTTATATGTAGCTGTAATTGAAGTTATGCGCTATTTAATTCAGACGAATGAACTTGAAGTATAATAGCGCGTTTGGAGGAGATCTCTTTGTTTAAGATAGATTCTGCAAGAACCTATTTTTCTATCTTTTTAGCAGCGTCATTCGTAGTGGCGCTCTTAATTCCACTTCCACCATTTATACTTGATATTATTATCGTTTTTCTACTAAGTATGTCAGTGCTTATTTATATGCGAGCGACAAGTATTAACGAGTGGGATGAATTAAAGTCATTTCCAACGATGCTGTTATTAATCGGGATTTTCCGCGTATCGATTAACGTTTCGACGACGCGAGCGATTTTGACAGATGGAAATGCTGGTCATGTTATTGAAGAGTTCGGTCAGTTCGTAATTGGCGGAAACTTATTAATTGGTATCGTTATTTTTACAGTATTAATCATATTTCAGTTTATTGTTGCAAACGGTGCGTCTCGTACAGCTGAAGTAGCAGCTCGTTTTACACTTGATTCTTTACCAGGGAAACAAATGTCTATCGATGCTGATTTAAACCAGCGTATTATTTCAGAAAAAGATGCACAAGCAAAACGAAAAAAATTAAATATGGAAACAGAGTTTTACGGGGCGATGGATGGTGCCGGAAAGTTCATTAAAGGGGACGTTATTTTCGGGATTGTCATTTTATTCGTAAACATTATTTTCGGTTTAATTGTCGGAATGATGCAGCAAGGGATGAGCTTTGCGGATGCGGCTCTTCATTATACACAGTTAACTGTCGGTGACGGAATCGTAAACCAAATTGGATCGCTTATGCTTGCGATTTCAACAGGTATTATCGTAACTCGTGTATTTGACGGTTCACCGGATACAGTAACAGAAGGTATCTTTAAAGAGTTATTAGCACATGAAGTCGTTGTATATGCACTCGGTGGTTTATTTATCGCAATGGGTATTTTTACTCCGCTACCGTTTCTACCATTCGCACTCGTTGGCGGAACAATTATCTTCTTAGGAATTCGTAATAAAAATCGAATAAAGAAAGAAAAAGAAGACGAGCTTCAAAAAGAAATAGAAATGATTCAAGGCGAAGATGAGCAACTGCAACAAGTAGAAGATTCATTTGGAGTATTTACGGATAAATATCCAATTATAGTAGAACTCGGTTTAGATTTAGCAGCACTTGTAAAGCAAAAAATTAACGGGGAAACAGCTCGTGATAAAGTTGTTCTTATGAGGAAGTCAATTATTACTGACCTTGGTATTAACGTTCCTGGAATTAACTTTAAAGATAATACGAGCTTTAGGCCACGCGGACGTTACATTATTCGAATTAAAGGTGCGAAGGCGGCTGAAGGTGTTTTAAAATCAGGTTATTTATTAGCACTGAAAACACCAAACGTAATGGCTGATTTAGATGCAGAGCCAGCGAAAGATCCAATTTTTGGTGAAGATGGATATTGGATTTTAGAGCATATGGTGCAAGATGCACAAATGAAAGGCTATCAAGTGTTAGAGCCACTTAGCATATTAATTACACATTTAGATGTTGTCGTTAGACGTAATCTTCATGAATTAATTCAGCGTCAACATGTAAAAGACTTAATTAACTCGCTTGAAAATGATAATGGCGTTCTATTAGAAGAGATTAAGAAGAAAGAAATTGATTTATCACTCGTTCAAAATGTTATTAAACAACTTCTAAAAGAAGGTATTTCTATTCGTGATTTACCAACAATTATTGAAGGTATTATTGACGGCAAAGAAATTTATCAAAACCACGTTGATGGTGTGACATCATTTGTTCGTGAATGTATTTCAAAAGTTATTTGTGAAAATGCGAAAAATCCAGACGGAAAAATATATGCAGCGCTCTTCTCTGATTCAATTGAGTTAGATGCGGATGTTGTGAATAATTCATATCAAGGTTACTTATTAAACTGGGATTTAGATTTAGAAACACGTGTCGTTGAGCAAGTGCAGCGCGTCTTTAAGCAAGCACGTTTAATGGGAAGAGAACCAGTGTTATTAACACGTAGAAAAGATTTTAGATTTGCGATTGTAAGACTGCTAGAACGTTATCAAGTGGAAGCACAAGTACTTTGTATTAGTGAATTAGCACCAGAAATTGTTGTGGATCAAATTGCCTATATTGAATAGTAGGGGGTGAAGTAATGGAAAGTACAGAAAAGAAAGAAGCGTTAATGCGAATAAAAGCAGCTTCGAAAAATGAATTGTATCGAAAGTTATTTGACCAATATGGTACAGATTATTATTATGTTGTCGATGAAAGTGTAAAACGAAATATACCGTTTTTTTGGAAAAAGGATTATGAAATGTTAGTTGCTTTTCCAGAAGAAAAACAGGAAGAAGTGAATGAAGGTACAGCTCAATTTCATGAACAGTTAATGGATGTTGTGAATGATCCTTCAGAACAAATTGTGAAGGCGAATGGAATTCAATCAGTACTGCACAATTTAGAAAACGTAACGACTTCTATGTCATACGCGGCGATGCAAACAGGAAATAGTGAAGAATGGGCAAGAAAAAAAGAGAAACTATTAAAGCTGTTTGAAAAAGGAATCGTCGTTGTGAAACCGATGAAAGAAACGGAAGTAACGAAAAAGAAAAAAGTTGTGAAACAAGTCGTTCCGGTAAAGAAAGAAGAAGTAGTTCCAAAGAAAGAAAATCAAGAATCTGTACCGTTTATTATTCAAAAAGTAATTCGGATGCTAGAACAAAACGATGTGGAACAATATTTCATTCATGCATATGCTGAAAAGTTAAAAATAAAGTTTGAAAATGCAACGATGATTACGGAAGAAGAAGTTATCAGGTACATATTGGAAGATATGAAATCTCATTTTAATACGGAAAACGTCTTTGAAAAAGAAGTACAAACAATTGCATTAATAGGTCCAACTGGCGTTGGTAAAACGACGACACTTGCGAAAATGGCATGGCAATTTCACGGTAAGAAAAAAACAGTTGGTTTTATAACGACCGATCATTCGCGCATAGGGACAGTGCAGCAATTGCAAGATAACGTAAAGACAATTGGATCTGAAGTAATTGCTGTGCGTGATGAAGCTGCAATGACAAGAGCGCTTACGTATTTTAAAGAAGAAGCACGCGTCGATTATATTTTAATTGATACAGCAGGGAAAAATTATCGTACGTCAGAAACAGTGGAAGAAATGATTGAAACGATGGGACAAGTAGAACCAGATTATATTTGTTTAACGTTATCAGCTTCTATGAAAAGTAAAGATATGATTGAAATTATTACAAACTTTAAAGATATTCATATAGATGGTATTGTGTTTACGAAATTTGATGAAACAGCAAGTAGTGGCGAATTGTTGAAAATTCCAGCAGTATCATCAGCTCCTATTGTATTAATGACAGATGGCCAAGACATAAAGAAAAATATACATATCGCTACAGCTGAACATTTAGCAAAACAAATGTTACAAACATCGTAGAAAAGAGGTGAAGAATAAGGCGCTTGCCTTATTCAAACGAATATGAACGGTCTTTATATAGGTTCTATGGGCATGATGAATTACATGCAGCGCATTAATGTTCATTCGAATAACGTTGCAAATGCTCAAACGACAGGATTTAAAGCAGAAAATATGACGTCTAAAGTATTTGATGTACAAGACACATATCGCCGCGGAGATGGGGCGGTAACAAATATCGGTTCGGTCGATTACGCTGTAGTACCAGCTGCAACGCATGTGAATTTAGTACAAGGAAATATACAAATGACAAATAGCGCTACAGATTTCTTTTTAGATGACGGCGCGGCCGGCACAACATCATTTTTCGTTACTTCTAAAAATGATGAAACGTTTTTAACGAGAGATGGTAGTTTCACATTAAATAGTGATCGTTATTTACAAACGTCATCTGGTGCTTTCGTAATGGGAGAGAATAATGAGCGTATTCGTATTCCAGAAGGAGCAAAGGTTGCTGTACAAGCAGACGGTACATTATATGATGAAGTAACACAAAATAATATTGGTCGTTTACAAACAAAAACAGTAGATGCAGAAACGAATGCTCGTCTCGTACAACGTGAAAATAAAAGCTTTACACTAGCAGAAGGAAACATTGCTAATTTACCGAACGGAACAGGAATAGTAAAAAATCATATGCTAGAAAATTCAAATGTAGATATGACGAAAGAGATGGCAGATCTTATGACAGATCAAAAGATGATTCAAGCATCACAGCGCGTTATGACGTCATTTGATAAAATTTATGAAAAAGAAGCGAATGAAATATTGAGATAGTGGACTCCTAATAAAGGAGTCTTTTATTAATTTTAAATTTCAGAATTATCAATTGACTTTGCGGAGTTTCTTTTTTATATTAGTAGGTATAACTATAACTACTAAAGAGGTGAGGGTATGACAAAGGCATTATATTTAGAAGATGCATACAAAACGAGTTGCGAAACAGAAGTGATAAGAGTAGAAGGGAATAAAGTATTTGTAAAAGAAACAGTTTTTTATCCAACTGGTGGAGGACAGGAATGTGATACGGGTGTCATTGTACAAGATGGGTCTGTATTTGAAGTTGAAAAAGTAAAGAAGGAGCAAGGAGAAATAGTTCACTATATAAAAGACGAAGCACAAGTAAAGTTAGGTCTAGTTAAATTAGAGATAAATTGGGAAAGGCGTCATAATTTAATGCGTCATCACTCTTTACTGCATCTTATCGGAGCTGTTGTTTATGAAAAGTATGGAGCTCTATGCACTGGAAATCAAATTTATCCTGATAAAGCACGTATCGATTTTAATGAGTTACAAGAGTTATCGAGCGTGGAAGTAGAAGAAATCGTTGAGGAAGTGAATAAACTTATTAAGCAAAATAAAGAAATTTCCACTCGTTATATGAGCCGCGAAGAAGCAGAAAATGCTGTAGGAATGATTAAAACAGCAATAAATCTCCTACCAACTACTATCCAAGAAATCCGCATTGTTACAATTGAAAATTTAGACGAACAAGCTTGTGGAGGCACACATGTGAAAAATACGAGTGAAATAGGAACACTTGTTATTGATAAAGTAAAAAGTAAAGGGAAGCAAAATCGTCGTTTTGAAGTAAGGGCGATTTAGATTGTGAGGGGTTACCGATGGATGAAATTATAAAGGAATTACAAAAGTTAGGATTTTCTCAGTATGAATGTAAAGCGTATATTGGACTACTAAAACATTCCCCAGTAACAGGCTATGAAGTGAGTAAACAAACAGGAGTACCTCGTTCTATGATTTACGAGGTACTCGGTAAGTTAATGGATAAAGGAGCGGTGCATATTGTACCTTCTGAACCAGTTAAATATGTACCAGTACCAGCTACCGAATTAATGAATCGAATGCGAAAAGACTTTGAAAAGTCCTTTGAGTTTTTAGACCAGAAATTAAATGATTTAGAACAAGAAAGACAGATTGATGTAATTTCGCATATTCGTTCAAATGATCGTGTTTTGAAAGAAATATGCAATATAATTAGTAGAGCTAAGGAAGAGTTATGGATTTCTGTATGGGAAGATCAAGTGCATGAAATTGAACCATACATTCATCAAAAGGAAGAGGAAGGCGTACATATATTTTCAATCTTATTTGGAGCTCCAGAAACAAAAATAGGAGCGACATTTCACCATAATTATATGACGCCCCACGTTGTTGAAAAGAGAATGGGTGGTCATTTAACTGTTATTGCTCGTGATGGAGAGGAAGTATTAATTGCGAACTTTTCAAATGATAGCACTTCATGGGCCGTTACAACGTATGACCCAGCGCTAGTTCTCGTTGCTACAGAGTATGTGCGGCACGATATTATGGTTGAAGAAATCACAAAGGAATTTGGAGCTGATAAGTTAGATACGTTATGGCGTGAAAATATAGATTTAGTTCATGTCGTAACAGGAAAACGAACTTTAGAAGGAATGGAGGATGATAGAGATGAGTAAAGCTGAGGCACATGTAGCTTTGCAGAGTGACGATACATTTCAGCAAGGAGTAAAAGATTGTTTACCAACTGTATTTGGTTACTTGAGCATCGGTATAGCAGCTGGTGTAATTGCAAAAACAGCTGGTTTCTCCATCATTGAAATTGCATTTATGTCCACTTTAATTTATGCAGGTTCTGCCCAATTTATATTAGCTGGTATGTATGCAGCCGGTGCTCCTGCTTCCGCAATTATTTTTACTGTATTTTTTGTTAACTTGCGCCACCTTCTTATGAGTGCTGCACTTGCACCGTACTTTACGAAAATTCCTCTATTTAAAAACTTAATCATCGGTTCGCAAATTACAGATGAAACTTTCGGCGTTGCAGTGCAGCATGCTGCGCAAAAAGGATATTTAGGTGAAAGATGGATGATAGGGCTTAATGTAACAGCGTATTTAAATTGGATTCTTGCCACTATCATTGGCGGGCTATTTGGTGAGTGGATACCAGATCCACATACATACGGCATGGATTATGCATTACCAGCGATGTTTATCGGATTATTTGTTCTTCAGCTCATAAGTAGTAAACCGAAACTAGCAATTCATTTAAGTGTTGCAATTGTAGCGATTATTATCGCATACGTTTCACACGTATTTATGCCAGATAGTATAGCGGTTATTATCGCAACCTTACTAGCTGCGACGATTGGAGTGGTGATTGAAAAATGGAAATGAGATTAGACGTATTATTACTTTTATTAGCAGCAGGAGCTGTTACAATCGTGCCACGTATTTTACCTCTACTCGTATTTAGCAAACTACAAATTCCTGACTGGGGTTTAAAATGGTTAAATTACATACCAATTGCGATATTAGCAGCGCTTTTAGCACAAGTTTTATTTATGCATGAAACGATGCAGTGGGATTATCTTATTGCAGCAATTCCAACATTTCTTGTAGCGATATATACTCGTAGTTTATTAGGTACAGTATTAACGGGAGTGATTGTGATTATTTTGTTACGTTTCCTTTTCTAAAAAGGATTACACTCATATCATAGCGAAAAGTGTAATAACATGAAAAATATAGGGGTGGTGTTATGATACTTTTAACGATAGGAGCAATTTTGTTAACGTTATTTATTTTCTTTATTATCGGCTTTATTACGTTTATGATGTTTGTTGATAAGGCGACACCTCAAATATATTATACACCTTGTGAATCAGTGACAGTGAAAACTAAAGGTAAACATAGAAGGAAGAAAAGTTGAAAGTTGGCTTTTCTTCCTTCTTCTATTACATCCCGGAAAGAACTAACAACAATAATCCAAATAAAAAACTAGTCAAGGAAAGAAAACCGATACATATGGAGAATACACGATTATTTCCCCATTCACGCCAGAAAGTTATAAAACCTAAAATACAAAGGAAAAACCAAATGGGTAGGAATAGGAACTCACTAATTTTCTCGGGAAGTAACGAATAAAAAGTTGTTACATATAAGATCCAATTAGTAAAAAATAAAAGGCAAACGATAATAGATTGTAAGTAGGGGCGGTTGAAAAATCCTCCTTTTTTTACGGTTATAAAAATGATAGTTAGCGCTGAGATAAAGGCAATGAGTATGAAAACAAGTAAGAGTAATGTCAGCGTCATTTGAGTCTCCTTCATAAGCTTGTTTTTATCCTGCATTAACGGGCAGTAAGACCCCCGCCTCAAAATTCAGCGTAAGAAAAGAGGTTATGTGGGGGATGAACAACCCCCACTGATTAAAGTTTCACTTTACAAGAAATGAATCTATTAAATTGTATGCTTGTTTTGTAGAGTGCTCGTTATATTTTTCAGTGTACGGATTTAGAAATCCATGTTCACCGTGTAGTTGTTTTATTTCTAATAAAGGATTCTTTTGTTGCTGCAATGTTTGAATTAAAGAGGATACTGAAAAACTAGCTTCTTTTTCAGGGAATATAAGTAGTGTAGCGCATGTAGGCTTTATGTGAACATAGTCGCGTATACGAGAACCGTAACATCCGATAATAAAATTTATTTTCGGATTGTTACTACATAGCCATGAGATGGTAGCTCCAACACTAAAGCCGATAAGTCCAATATGTGTATAACTACTAGAAAGATGAGAAATGAATTCTTCAATTTGCTTTTTTCCATCATCAAATCCAATATGATTTACAAAATGTTCATATGCCTTTTCTTCATCACGATAATGAAATGCATGTTGTAAGTGTAGAAGATTAGGACAGAATACGTCTATATGAGATGAAGTAAAGTGCTGGGTAACGTGATGCATATGGTCGTTCACACCATATATTTCATGAACAATAACGAGAGCTAATTTTTCCTTCATAGTTATAAAGTACCTCTATGAAACTTAAATTCTTTCTCAACAAGACAAATACGCAGGTGGAAGTTTTCATACCATTGCTCACGACCTCTTTTTTTCGCTTCTTTATGTAAGGTGTTCTTCTTCCAATTTTCAATCGCATCAAGTGATTCCCAATAAGAAATTGTTATTCCGAGTCCAGAATTACCTCGTGCACTTTCTACACCTAAAAATCCAGATTGTTGCTTTGCAAGTTTCTCCATTTCTTCGGCAACGGTATTATAGTCAGTTGTATTATTTGATAAATTAGAAGTGAATATAACTGCATAATAAGGCTGGTTTTTTTCTAAATTAGATGCCATTATTTTTCCTCCTTAATGTATAGTACGAATAATTAATCCATAGTTTGTATTTTAGCAGGTCACAAAGAGAAAAGAAGTAGAAAATTCTTATTTTTTCAGCTCATGTAAAATAAAGAGTTGAAGAAATTTATAATAAGTAATCTGAAAGAAGAAAAATGCCACTTCAAAAGAGAAGTGGCATTTCTTATATTTCCTCTAAGCTATTAACTGGAACAGTTAATTCGCGTCCTGGGTTTTTTACTTCATATATGCGGGCGGTTTCATTGCTTTCATCGACGTGTTGAATCATAACAGACATGCCTTGAAAATTGACATTGGCTTGTTCTGCTGACATAGAAAGCTCTATTGCACGTTGTATATTCATTTATATTCCTCCCATCATTATTATCTTTGCTAAAAAAGAGGAATAATATACCATTTAGAGACATTCTTAAAGTTTTTGTATTATTTGTAATATTTCTTTAATAAATGAAGTGAAGATGGAATCAGGATAGCTATCTATTGCTTGAACGGCTTCTTTTGCCTCTTTTAAGGCAGATTTTTTATCTTGAAGTTCTATATAGCAAAGGGCACGATAAGACCCAGCTGTTAATACCCACGATTGATCAAGTGGATGACTCATATAATCTGGTATGGTAGCGTGTTTTAATATTGCCAAAGCTTCCTTATAACGTTTTAAGCCATACAAAGATTTTCCTTTTTCAAGATAATATAATCCATCGTCTTGAAAGATTGGTTCATCTTTTAGTTTTTCTCGAAATTGTTTTAGATGTTTTAATGCGATTGTATATTCATTAGTAATTGTGTTGTAATAGTATGCTTTTAAAATATCAATAATTGCGATGGATAGAATATCTTCTGTAAAAATGGCAAATTGCTCAGATTTTTTTATGTAATATAAATATTGTTCTTTATCAGCTGTAATGACTTTTTGGTAAGATAAAATCCGGTAAAATTCATCTGTTTTATAATACACTTGATGCTTTTTTGAAAATGCAAGTGCATCTAAAATGACTTTTTCACATTTTTCATAATTGCCGTATGCGAGTAAAATAATGGCTTCTTTTAAGTATAGTTGTATATGTGTAATCAGATCCATTTCTAAATTCTTTGCTTTATATTCATCACGAATTGTAGCAATCATCTGTAAACATTCTTTATATTTTTTACGTTTGAAGAGCATATAGTAAAACAGTAGTTTCGTTTCAGTGCTTTCTCGATATAAAGTATATTTTTCAAATATAGAAACAGCAGTTTCAACGTAATATTCAATATGATAATCGTTCATAATAACTGCTCCTGTTAGGAACTGTTTATATAAGCGAGCTGTATTTAAAGTAGAAGGTAGCTCTGTTTGAACGATAGGTAGTAAAGTCTTGTATACTTCATCGCATTTATTTGCTTTTATTAATGGCTCCATTTTTTGAATGAGTTCTACAATTTCTCCTTCATCTTCTTCTAATAAAAAGCTCATTTCACATTCAAGTTTTTCAGCAATATATTGTAATGTTTTCATAGAAGGTGTAGCTTTTCCATTTTCAATTTGACTAAGCATACTTTTTGTCAGTTCCGAACCTACTAGCTCTGTTTGTGTAAGCTTTTTTTCTTTTCTTAATGTTTTAATTTTTTCGCCGAGAGTTGCCATATTATTGCTCCTTTATATTTAAAAAGTTAAATTATATTTAACTTTATGTTGTGGAAATCGGAAAATTGATTATATAATAAGTTTAACACAATTTAACTTTTAAGGGGAGAGAGTCAAAAATGGGAGATATAAGTATAGGACAACATGATTCAAGAATGAAGATTGCAACGAGAAACATCATTTTAATGATGATTGGAAAAATGACGTCTTTATTAGGCGCAGGTATTTATACGTTCGCAATGGGGTTATACGTATTAAAGACTACTGGTTCAGGGATGGGGTTTGCAACTACGCTCGTTTGCGGATCACTTCCAAGGATGATCTGTGGTCCAATTGCTGGTGCTGTAGCAGATCGCGTCAATCGAAAATGGCTTGTCATTGGTACTGATTTATTAAGTAGTTTAACGATGCTTAGTATGTTTATTCTTGCTACTATATTTGGACCATCACTTCTTTTTATTTATATTTCAGCAGCATTATTATCAATTTGTGCAAGTTTTTATTCCGTTGCATTAACTTCGTCTATTCCGAGTTTAGTAGATGAAGGACGTATTCAAAAAGCGAGTGCTTTAAATCAAACGGCGGCTTCTTTATCAAATATTTTAGGGCCGATTATTGGCGGAGTTGTATTTGGTTTCTTTTCAATTCAGTCGTTCTTTTTGTTGAATAGCATTACATTCTTTTTAGCGGTTATTTTGCAATTATTTATTGTATTTGATTTATATAAAAAAGAAGTGGCTGAGAGTAAAGAGCATTTCTTGACGAGTATAAAAGAAGGTTTTTCATATATAAAACGAAAACATGAAATATATGGTTTAATGAAAATAGCATTGTGGGTAAACTTTTTTGCGTGTGGTCTAACCGTTGCACTTCCATACATTATCGTACATACATTACATTTATCTTCAAAGCAACTTGGTACTGTAGAGGGAATGTTAGCAGTCGGGATGTTAATTGGTGCGATTGCTTTATCGGTGCGTAAAGAAGTGAATAATCCGTTTCGTTCAATTTATACTGGACTGTTTTTGTTTGCAGGTTTAAGTTTATGTACAGTCTTTCCGTTGTTAGTTATCATTCCAAAAGTAGCAAGTTTTATTTACTATATTGCTTTTATGATGTTAACTGGTATAGCAATTATGATTGTAAACATTCCAATGCAAGTACATATGCAAAAAACGACAGATCCGAACTACCTAGGGCGTGTGTTTGGCCTACTTGAAACAATTGCGACTGCAATCGCACCACTTGGTATGATTGTATATGGACTACTATTAGATATGTTGCCAACTAGCATTGTTATGATGACATTAGGCGTAGGTTTATTGTTAGTTGTATTAGTAGGAGTAAAGAAGCATGTAATGAAAAAGCAAGTGGATGTGTCTGTCTAAAAGGAAATGTGACTTAATAAAATAAAAATGACTAAATTAGTATTTTAGTTTTTGAAACTCTTTTTCATGTATGTTAAAGTAAAGTGAGCTTGCAAAGAAAAGGAGACAACAGCATGAAAAAATTAAGTTTTGTTATGCTTTTTCTATTAGTCGTAATGGCTGGATGTAGCAATTATGACACATATATTGAAACAGGTATGCAATCATTGAAAGATGAAAAATATAGTGATGCAACAATGTGGTTTGAAAAAGCAGAAAAAGAGAAATCCGGGAATGAAGCGAAATCATATAAAGAAATGGCCGAGAAAATGGATCACGGAGCAACAGCATTAAAAGACGGTAAGTATTTAGAAGCGAAAGACATTGCAAATGAAGTGTTACAAATGAAAAAAGACGATGCACTTGAAAAAGCTGTAACATCAAATGCAGAGAATATGCTTCAAAAAGCAAAAGATGTGGAAGAGAAAGTAAATGAAAGAGTGGCAAAGCGTAGAAAGGTAGAAGAAGAAGGAATCGATAAAATTATTAAAGCTGTCGATAGTATAGATGAAGTGAAAGAAAAAGAGAAGAAAGTATCAGAAGCATTAGATAAGGCTGAAGAGGCGCAAGCGAAAATTGAGGCAAAGAAAAATAAATAGATTTATAGTTTAAAAGGCTGTCGTGCATAACGACAGCCTTTTAATTTTTTGTTGCAAATGAAGTGATGCTCTGTAATAAAAAAGAAATGATTTTAGAATTCCATCTGTCCTCATGATGAATCGTATAAATATTACGCTGAAATTCAAATTCAGGGATTGGTATATAGCATAGCTCATTTCGTTGTATTTCTTGTTCGATAGCAAGTTTAGAAATCAAGGCAATTCCATTACCATATTTTAAAATTTGTTTCATCGTTTCTAATGAATCTAATTCAATTTCTGATTGGAATGTAATGTTGTGCGCTAACGTCCATTGTGTAAGTAAATCTCTCGTTGTAGATGGGTTACGATGCAATAGTATGCGTTCCTTTTCTATATTTTGTAACGATACATTGTCTTTCTTTGAAAAATGATGTTCTTTGGAAAAAGCAAGAACAAGTGTATCGGGCATTATATTCGTTTGTTTTAAAAGTGGTTCATCAAATGGAGCAGCGGAAATTATCCCAAGATCGATTTCGTGATTTTGTAGCATCATTCGAATTTCAGGGGCTGTTTTCACTAGTAGCGTTATTTTTATATTGGGAAATTCACATTGAAATTGATGAACGACTGCTGGCAAAAGATAAGTCGCTGGTACATAACTAGCGCCAATTGTTATAGCACCTTTATGAAAATCTTTAAACTCTTGCGTGACACGTCTAGCTTCTTTCATAAGTGCATCTATTTTACAAGCATAATGGTGCAAAGCCTCACCAGCCTCTGTTAAGAAATACCTTCCAGAACGTAATTCGAATAAAGACACACCGAGTTCTTCTTCTAAGCTTTTTATATGAAAAGTAATAGTTGGTTGTTTAACGCCAAGTTTTTCTGCAACGATTGTAAGCTTTTTGTATTTCTTAATAAGTACTACAATTTCTAATTTTAAGAGATTCATTATGAATTG
>NZ_JBNLYC010000045.1:0-34335 GCF_050172015.1 Bacillus sp. GMa5/1
GGAGAATCCCACTCCGTATACTTTTAAAAAATTCCTTTATAAATTCCTTAGCGTTTGGGGGCTTTTTTATGCTTTCATAAACTCTTTATCAAAGAAGTTGTTTACGTAACTGATTATTTTTGTAAGGGTATTAATAAAACTCAAAGCGAACTTATCCATATTCATAATGAAAGGGTGATGAAATGATTATTAGAGAAGGTATTGAAGTAACTAGAATAACTTTAGATGGTATGAATTACCGATTCCAGAAGGGGATTCTGAGTTTCTGCTTCGTGCTGGATATTGGGAAGTTGGTGAAAAAGTAGAAAGAATAAATCGTGAGGAAATTCTGGCGGATTATGACAGAAAGGTTTTTCTGGAAGATGGAAAATTGTGTACGATACTCACTTACAAAGGGAATAAAAAGAAAAGATGTGATAGAGGATGAGTGAAGAACAAATTATTCGTGATGAATATGAGTATGTGGTGAAAGTAATCCTTACAAAGGAACAGCGGAAGAAATTTTTAACACCGTTAATACCAGCTGTACGGGAGCTAATTATAAAAAGGAAAGTAGAACAACGAAATAAGCAAAATGAAAGTATGAAAGAAGGTGAATAACAACATTCTTGATATTAAAATAGATGAACAAAAGATTGAAGAACTTTTCTTAGAAGAGTTACGAAAACGGCTAGATCATATTGAACATAGAAAAATGTTTTGGGATATGAAAGAATTGTGTAGACAAACATGTATGAGTGGAAATTCCATCAGAGAAAATTGGTTTTATGATGAACGTTTCCCGAAATTTAAAATAGATGGAAAGTGGTATTTTTCAGCGTTAGAAGTGGAAAAGTTTCTTCTTATGTAGATAAAAGAACAATGAACAATTTTAAAGAAAGAAGGGCTAATAATTATTAATTACTAATAAGATGAATGTACTACGGACCTACAGAGGTTTTATTATTTTACTTACACTTATCCATTTCTATACACACGCCAGCCATATTATTTTTTGCCCCCAGTACATTCTTTTTTATGCTTTATATAAATAAAAAAAGCCTAGGCCCCTTGATAAACAAGGTTCCTAAGGCTTTTAATACGACTCTTTGCAGAGTACCGAGATTAACGAGAGTAGAACTCTACGATTAATGCTTCGTTGATTTCAGCTGGTAACTCAGAACGCTCAGCGTGACGAGTGTAAGTAGCTTCTAATTTGTCAGCATCGAAAGTTAAGTATTCTGGTACGAAGTTGTTAACTTCGATCGCTTCTTTAACAACAACAAGGCTGTTAGATTTTTCGCGAACGCTGATAGTTTGACCAGGTTTTACACGGTAAGATGGGATATCTACGCGAGCGCCATCAACCATGATGTGACCGTGGTTTACTAATTGGCGAGCTGCACGACGAGTGCGAGCTAAGCCCATACGGTAAACTAAGTTGTCAAGACGAGCTTCAAGAAGGATCATGAAGTTTTCGCCGTGCTTACCAGGCATTTTACCTGCTTGGTCAAATGTGCGACGGAATTGACGCTCAGTCATGCCGTACATGTGACGAAGTTTTTGTTTCTCTTGTAATTGTAAACCGTATTCTGAAAGTTTCTTACGTTGGTTAGGACCGTGAGGACCTGGTGCGTAAGGGCGTTTTTCTAATTCTTTTCCTGTGCCGCTTAGAGAGATTCCAAGACGACGAGACAGTTTCCAAGCTGGACCTGTATAACGAGCCATAGTTGACTCCTCCTTTAAAAATGTTTTTATTTACGTAAAATAAAAACAGACGTAATCGATATTTACGGGCATTTTGTTTTCATGTACCTTCGCTCCAGCAGCAGGGAGTTACGAGATACACCTCCGTAGAGGAACAAAATACAAACGATAAACTCACATTACAAGGCTGCCTTTTTATTTTACACAAACGCTATTATATCTTTTACCCAGAGTTTCGTCAAGCGAGTACGTTTTTGTTTTATGCATAAAAATTTTGGAAATTAATATAAGAAGGAATTTAAAACAATATAGAAGAAGAGATAGAAACACAAATAAAACGCTTACATAAAATGAAGGAAAACGTTCATCAAATTTTTATGGATGAATATGCGGCAATAAAAACATAAGGGGGATGTTTTTATGAAAAAGAAGCATATGGAGACAGCGTTAATTCACCACGGTTATATACCTGAGGAACATAAAGGAAGTTTAACACCACCTTTATTTCAAACTTCTACATTTACATTTGAGACTGCGCAGCAAGGAGAGGCGAGTTTTGCGGGAGTGGATCCATCTTATATTTACTCACGGCTTGGAAATCCAACTGTGAAATTATTTGAAGAACGTATGGCGTTGTTAGAAGGAGGAGAAGAAGCACTTGCCTTCGGATCTGGTATGGCAGCTATTTCAGCAACGTTAATCGGTTTTCTAAAAGCTGGAGATCATATTATTTGTTCAAATGGATTATATGGATGCACGTACGGTTTTTTAGAAGTGTTAGAAGAAAAATTTATGATTACGCATTCGTTTTGTGATATGGAGACAGAGGTTGATATTGAAAATAAAATTCGCCCAAATACAAAGCTTATTTTCGTTGAAACACCGATTAATCCGACAATGAAATTAATTGATTTAAAACAAGTGATTCGGGTTGCAAAGCGAAATGGCTTACTTGTTATTGTTGATAATACATTTTGTTCACCTTATTTACAAAGACCGCTTGAGCTTGGCTGTGACGCTGTTGTGCATAGTGCGACAAAATATATTGGTGGTCACGGTGACGTTGTAGCGGGCGTAACAATTTGTAAAACGAAAGCATTAGCTGAAAAGATTCGCCCGATGCGAAAGGATATCGGCGGTATTATGGCACCGTTTGATGCGTGGTTATTATTACGCGGGTTAAAGACGTTAGCAGTAAGAATGGATCGTCATTGTGATAATGCAGAAAAAATTGTATCGTTCCTAAGAAAACATGATGCGGTAGAAGGTGTTTGGTATCCAGAAGGGGAGTTAGCATCTCGTCAAATGAAACGCGGGGGCGGTGTTATTTCTTTTTCAGTAAAAGGCGGAAAAGAAGAGACGCAAGCGTTTATTAATGATCTTCACTTTATTACAATTGCGGTGAGTTTAGGAGATACAGAAACGTTAATTCAGCATCCAGCAACGATGACGCACGCTGCGATTCCAGCTGAACTAAGAAAAGAAATGGGCATTTTCGATAATTTAATACGCTTATCAGTCGGTTTAGAATCGTGGGAGGATATCGTTTCTGATTTAGAGCAGGCATTAAAGAAAATATCTACTGTTAATCAATGAAAAAAGAGTGAGCTATCGGTTTTGTACAGGACGTACTAAATCGATAACTCGCTCTTTTCTTTTTACATATGTTTTAGGAGTGTTTCCACAAACTTTTCTAAATAGCGCTGATCTAATTCATCAAAACGATTTTTTTCAGGACTATCAATGTCCAGTACACCAATGACAGCTCCTTCTTTCACAATCGGTACAACGATTTCCGAATTAGAAGCACTATCGCAAGCGATGTGACCTGGGAATTGGTGAACGTCCGCTACAAGCTGCGTTGTTTTCGTTTCAGCTGCAACGCCGCAAACGCCTCGTCCAAATGGAATGCGCACGCAAGCAGGCATTCCTTGGAACGGTCCAAGAACAAGCTGAGTTCCTTCTGTTACGTAAAAGCCAACCCAATTAACGCGATCTAAAAATTGGTTTAATAATGCGGACGCATTTGATAAGTTTGCGACTACGTTTGATTCGCCAGTTAATAACGCATCCAGTTGTTTAATTACTGTCTCATATTGCTGCACGCGAGATCCTGCATAACTTTCTTTAGTAAACATGGAAACAGCTCCTTTTTTATCGAGATGTGTAAAATATTAGCAAAATACGATGTATTTCACATGACTTTGTCGATAGAAAATTAAAGGAATTTGTCTTAAAAGTCAAGAAATTTAAACTATAGCTGTTCATTGAAGGGAAGTGAGCGCATGAAGCAGACGAAACAAAAAGTAATTGATGCGGCAATATCGTTGTTTAATACGAAAGGTTATGATGGAACGTCGGTGCGAGACATTGCAAAGCGAGCGGATGTGAATGTAGCGAATATTTCATATTATTTTGCTGGGAAGCAAGGTTTATTAGAACAGCTTATTACTGATTTTTTAGAAGGATATATTCATGTGATTGAAATGTCGTTTGAACAGAGAGAGTATTTGTCGGCTAAAGATGTGATGGTGCAAATGGTGCGAGGGATTTTACGATATCAATTTGAAAATAGAGAACTAACACGTTTCTTCTACCGAGAGCTTTCGCTTGATACGACATTAATTCGTGAAGTGATGACCGTTTATTTTTCTAAAGAAAGATATTATATAGAACAAATGATTAGACAAGGACAAATGAAACAAGAATTTCAGAAAGTATCATTTACAATGTTTATGACGCAATTAAAAGGTATGATAAATATGCCGTTTTTATATCCACAATATATATCAGAAGTACTGCATTCTTTCCCGTCTGAGACATTTTTTATAGAGATGTACACGAAAGAGATTGAGCAATGGATGGAACAAGCATTATGTAAAGCGAATATGTACCATGAATGGCCAAGAGCTGTTCATATGTGAAGAATCCCCACCTAACGAACTGAGGTGGGGATTTTTATGTTTACTTTTCTTTGCCATAAATTGTTACATAATAGCGCGATAATTGTTAATGCAGCTCCAGCGATTTCAATTTTATCGACTGTATAACCTCGAAAGATAGAACCAATCAGTGCAAGGATAGGAACTAAATTCATAAATAATATGCCGTTAATAGATGAAATATAGCGATTTCCCATATTCCAGCAAAATACAGCGATAACGCCTGCGATAATCGACATATAAAAGAGTTCAAAACGAACGCTCACAACTGTACGCAGTGACGGCATAGTAACTATATTTGTGTACGTTAAGAAAGTAACAATAACGATGAGTGAAATGGAGCCAAATAAACAAGTTAATGTCGTGTACCTAAGTGGTGACCAAGATTGAAAACGAGCACCCCCGTTTGTATAAATGACCCAGCAAGTAACGCCGCATAGCATCAATATATTTGTTGATAAGTGGCTTGCAGCTCCAAATAGTAATTCAATATTTCCTTTTGAAATGACAAGCATAACACCAAGTAATGCAACGAACATACAAAGGAATGTATAGTTTTGTGGGCGGCGATTTTTCGTTATCCATTGCAGTGATAAGGCAATCAGTGGCATAAGGGATTGAATCATAGCTGCATGGATTGCTCCGGAAGGTCCGGCAAGTTGTTGTCCGTAGAAAACGAGAAAACCATACCCCGCGAAACCGACTGTCCCGTAAAAGAATAGAGAAAGTGTTCTTTTTTCTAAGCGGAGTGAAGTCTTTCCTTCAGTAATTAATAGCAAAATAAGAAAAATAATAGCTGCTGATCCATAGCGAATCGTTGTGAAGAAGAATGGATCGATAAATTGCAGAGCATTTGCCATTACAGGAAACATAAATCCCCAGGCAGTGACGGCGAGTAAGCATAGAAAGGATCCGAGTAGCATTTGTTTTTTGTTCAAGAGTATCTTTCCCCTTTACATTTCGTTATAGTAAGTTGATGAAATAAGTATAAAGAGTAATTGTTTATAGGAGGAAATATCGATTTCTTATAACGGTTATAACTTTTTGTTAGAGGTGTGTACGATGGATTTGGAGGCAGTACGATCGTTTATTGAAGTGAAGCATACGCGAAGTTTATCAAAGGCAAGTAAGATTTTACATATATCGCAACCAGCGCTTAGTAAACAAATTCAAAAGTTAGAAGCGGATTTAGAGGTTACTTTACTTAAACGTTCTGCGCAAGGAGTAGAGTTAACGGAGGCAGGAGAGTTATTTATAAAAAGAATGTTACCAATTTTGGAGCAAATAAATGAAGTGAAAACAGAAATGAGGGGGTATCAAGAGAACCGGAAGTTTTCAATTGGTATACTACCGAGTTTAGCGGAGTATTACATATCAGAATGTAAAGATATATTAGGTGATGAGTTCGAAGTGGAATGGCAAATCGGACATACGGAAGTATTAAGAGAGTTATTTAAAGCGCGGGAGATTGACGCGATGTTCATCGATTCAGTAGTAGAAGGTGCTACGTATATAAAAGAAGTGCAACAAGAGAAAATTGTTTGTGCCGTTTCAAATAATCATCCGTACAAAGAGAAGATAGTCATTCAAATAGAAGAGCTGCACAATGAAAAATTAATTGTATATCCAGAAATATGTGATGTAAGGAAAATGATTATGAACATGTTTCATGAAATAGGTGTAAAACCAACTATAGCTGTGGAAACATCTTACGCAGAACCGATGCTTGCAATGGTAAAAGCTGGCCTTGGTATCACGTTACTTCCAGAAAGGGCAGTAGAGCAGTCTGTAAGGCAAGGAAATGTACATGTAATTTCTGTTGAACCACCACTCATGCGGAAAATTTATTTCGTATCCCATACGAAAGATTGTTTGTTATTACAATCATTTGAGGATAGGTAGTGAGGTAGGCGGAATATTGAGAAAGATTACAATCACATTGAAAGGAACATGAAATTTTTAAAAAAACTAGGTCAAAAACAAACCATTACATGGTATGATTAGTACATTGTTAGTTGTTAAATATAGGGGAATTCCCTTTTTATACATAATGCCTTCCATTTCATAAACGGAACGGACAAAAAAAGAGATATAACTAGGAGGCTTTTTTGCATGGATTCTATCCTGACGATCGTTATCATTGTAGTAAGCTCTATTCTAGTGCTGCTCATGATAGAGCTTGTGATAAGAAATCGTTCATATAAAGATATTGAAGCACTGGAGCAGTGGAAACAAGAGATAAAAGATAAACCTGTGGCAGATGAACTAAAACGGGTAAAAGATTTAAACATGACGGGTCAAACAGAAGAACTGTTTGGTAAATGGCGTGAAGAATGGGATGAAATTGTATCAACAACCCTTCCGAAAGCTGACAAAGATTTAGCGCAAGCGCGAAAATTCGCCTCGCAATTCTCCTTCCGAAAAGCAAAGCATGCGATGAACGAATCCATAAGTGGTTTAGATGACGCTGATAATCGTATTACGGACATTTTAAATGAATTACAGCAATTGTTAGAAAGCCATGAGAAAAATAGCTCGGAAATTGAAGGGTTACGTGATACATATCGTAGTATGAAAAAGAGTGTTCTTGCTCATAGACATATGTATGGAGCAGCAGAGCAGAAAATCGAAGAGATGCTAGACGCTGAATCTGAGAAATTTAAAACCTTTGAAGAAGCGACAAACAATGGCGACTATTTAAAAGCGAGAGAAATTGTTATTAGTTTGGAAGAAGGTTTAGCAGATTTAGAAATCATTATTCACCAAATTCCAGATTTATTGGTAGAGTGTCAAGCGACGTTACCAGTTCAGCTGGAAGATTTATTACACGGACACAATGATATGGTAAGACAAGGTTATGTATTAGATTATTTGGAAGTCCCTAAAGAAGTTCGTGATATGACGAAACAACTACAAACATGTTTAATGGATATACAGGAGCTTCATATAACAGAAGCGGCTGAAAAAGTAGAAAACTTAAAAATACGTTTAGATGGCTTCTACGATCAACTGGAACAAGAAGTACATGCGAGACATTATGTGGAGCAAAAAACACTTTCTGTTTATGATGATTTAGAAGAAATGCGCATCGAAACGATTGAAACGAAAACAGAAACACAACTTGTGAAACAAAGCTATCAGTTACAAGATAAAGACATTGAGTCTCAAAAAGTAATTGAAAAGCAAATGCACATTTTAACGAAACGTTTTGAAATGCTACAATTACGCGTTGCAGAACAAGATATTGCCTTCTCTATTATTCGCGAGGAACTAGAAGAGGTTTATGAGCAATGTGAAACGTTAAAAGTACTTCATGCAGAATATAAAGAAATGCTGCAAACGATGCGCAAAGAAGAATTTGAAGCACGTGAGAAGTTACAAGAAATGCGAAATACTATTTTCGAAACGAAACGCTTTATGCAAAAGTCGAATTTGCCAGGTCTTCCAGAGAGTATTATGGAAGATTTAAAAAGAGGGCAAATGGCAATGCAAGCTGTATATGAACAATTAGAAGTGAAGCCGTTAAATATGAACGCTGTAAATAGCAGTTTAGAAGAAGCATATACAACTGTGAACGGTGTGGCTGAAATGACAGAAGAGTTAATTGGACAAGCGTATTTAGTGGAAAAATTAATTCAGTACGGTAACCGTTACCGTAGTCATGATGAAAACCTAGCAGAAAGTTTAAATTATGCTGAGAAATTATTCCGTGAATACCAATACGATGCAGCTTTAGAACAAGCGGCTTCAGTATTAGAGCAACTTGAACCTGGCGTTGTTCAAAAAATAGCTGAATATGTAGACAATGAACAAACCCTTTCATAAAAGGGTTTGTTTTTTTATGTAATTTTGCAGGCGATGTTGCTATAATGAATAGCGGAATACAGCAAGGTTATTCGTTTCAAAATAAAGTGAAACTGTAATCGGTGGGAGGATTCATCCCCACTGATTACTAGCCTTCACCAATCGGACATTTACGGGCAGTTAATCTCCCATCTAACTTCTTTGCTCTAACTGGATTTTGAGGTGAGAGTCTTATTGCCCGTTAATGCGGGATAAAGTGAAACTGTAATGGGAGGGCATCCTCGCCAATTATTAGCCTTCACCAATCGAGATAAAACGGAACCTTTGCGTAGTCTTAGCGTAATGACACGTATTTATGATATGATTATACGATGTGATAGCGCTGAAAGGGGAAGAACGATGATCTATTTTGATAATAGTGCGACGACGAAGCCATATCCAGAAGCTCTTCAATCGTACGTGACGGTTGCTGGGAAATATTTTGGTAATCCTTCTTCTATTCATTCGCTTGGAGGAGAGGCAGAGCGTCTATTAACACAATCAAGAACGATTGCAGCGCAGCTTCTTCGTGTTAAACCTTCTGAAATTATTTTTACATCAGGTGGAACGGAAGGAAATAACCTTGCGATTAAA
This sequence comes from Bacillus sp. GMa5/1, assembly GCF_050172015.1. NCBI lineage: Bacteria > Bacillati > Bacillota > Bacilli > Caryophanales > Bacillaceae > Bacillus > Bacillus sp. GMa5/1. Next base: position 9,066 of record NZ_JBNLYC010000045.1, read on the forward strand.
GGGATAGCGATGAGGAATCGTTCGCGTGGCAAACATATCATTACAACAAATATTGAACACGCGTCTGTGTTTGAAGCATATAAGCAATTAGAAGAACTCGGGTTTGATGTAACATATTTACCGGTTAACGAGCATGGTGTTGTATCGGTAGAAGATGTGAAACGAGCGCTTCGTGAAGATACGATTCTTGTGTCAATTATTCATGTGAACAACGAAACCGGAGCAATTCAACCCGTTGCTGAAATTGGAACGTTATTATCGAATCATCCGAAAATAAGATTCCATGTAGATCATGTACAAGGGATAGGAAAAGTACCGCTTGATTTATATGCTTCTCATATTGATCTTTGCTCAATATCTGGACATAAATTCCACAGTGTAAAAGGAACAGGTCTTCTTTATGTACGCGATGGCGTAAGATTAGATCCGATTTTATCAGGTGGTCAACAAGAGCTTAAGTATCGCTCTGGTACAGAGAATTTACCTGGCATTGTAGCGATGGTGAAAGCACTTCGCATGACAATGGAACAAGTGAAAGAAAAGGTAGCTCATTTGCAAAGTTTACAAGCAGAGCTTGTTCGTTTCTTTAAAGAGATGGAAGATGTAACGATTAACACGTCGCTTGCATATGCAGCACCGCACATTTTAAATGTATCATTTGTTGGTTTAAAACCAGAAGTAGTCGTTCATGCTTTAGAAGAACACGGTGTATATGTGTCAACGAAATCTGCTTGTTCTTCAAAAGCAAATGAAGTGAGCAGAGTGTTAGTGTCAATGGGAGTGCCGCATGCAGCAGCTGCAAGCGCTATTCGTATTAGTTTGGCACCAGAAAACACAATGGAAGAAGTAAAACAATTTGAAGGTATTGTAAAAGAGACGATGCCAAAATTATATGAAGTGATGAGGTAAAGAAATTATGTTGAAATATGAATATATTTTAGTGCGTTATGGAGAAATGACGACAAAAGGTAAGAACCGTTCTAAATTTGTAAGCACATTAAAAGATAACGTGAAGTTCAAACTGAAAAAATTCCCAAATATTAAAATCGATGCAACACATGACCGTATGTACATCCAGTTAAATGGCGAAGATCATGAAGCGGTATCTGAAAGATTGAAAGATGTATTTGGCATTCATAAATTTAACTTAGCGATGAAAGTACCATCAGAATTAGAAGACATTAAAGAAGGTGCATTAGCAGCTTTCTTACAAGTAAAAGGCGATGTGAAAACATTTAAAATTACTGTACACCGTTCTTATAAGCATTTCCCAATGAGAACGATGGAATTATTACCTGAGATTGGTGGACACATTCTAGAAAATACAGAAGATATTACTGTAGATGTTCATAATCCAGATGTAAATGTACGTGTAGAAATTCGCAGTGGTTATAGCTACATTATGTGTGATGAGCGTATGGGAGCTGGCGGTTTACCAGTTGGCGTTGGCGGAAAAGTAATGGTACTTCTTTCTGGTGGTATTGATAGCCCAGTAGCAGCTTACTTAACGATGAAACGCGGCGTATCTGTGGAAGCAGTTCACTTCCATAGTCCACCTTTCACAAGTGAGCGTGCAAAACAAAAAGTAATCGATTTAGCGCAAGAGTTAACGAAGTATTGTAAACGAGTAACGCTTCACCTTGTTCCGTTTACAGAAGTGCAAAAAACGATTAATAAAGAAATCCCATCTAGCTATTCAATGACGGTTATGCGCCGTATGATGATGCGTATTACAGAACGTATTGCTGAGGAGCGTAACGCACTTGCAATTACGACTGGTGAAAGTCTTGGGCAAGTAGCAAGCCAAACGTTAGATAGTATGCATACGATTAACGAAGTAACAAACTACCCAGTTATTCGTCCGCTTATTACGATGGATAAATTAGAGATTATTAAAATCGCTGAAGAAATCGGCACGTATGATATTTCAATTCGTCCATATGAAGATTGCTGTACTGTATTTACACCAGCAAGCCCAGCGACGAAGCCGAAACGTGAAAAAGCAAATCGTTTTGAAGCGAAATACGATTTCACACCATTAATCGATGAAGCTGTAGCGAACAAAGAAACAATGGTATTACAAACGATAGAAGTAGTGGCGGAAGAAGAAAAATTTGAAGAACTTTTCTAAACCATAAATTACCATATCTAAAACGTGTATGAAGTCATGTTATTTATCACACTCTATACTCACAAGGAGGTGATATAACATGTCACGTAGCACAAATAAATTAGCGGTTCCTGGTGCTGAATCAGCATTAGACCAAATGAAATACGAAATCGCTCAAGAGTTTGGTGTTCAACTTGGAGCTGATGCAACAGCTCGCGCTAACGGTTCTGTTGGTGGTGAAATCACTAAACGTCTAGTTTCACTAGCTGAGCAACAATTAGGCGGTTACCAAAAATAATCCCATATGATGGCTTAGAAAGAGCGGGTTCTCCCGCTCTTTCTTTTTTGTGTTGCCATTTGTCGGTAAGTTGATGTAATTTCATTTAGTAATTCGACAGAACTGAAAAATTTGTCAAAAGAAGAGGGTTCAAAATTAACAGAAAATTCTTTATTATATAAAGGAGGCATAAAGAAAAGGGAGGATATTTTATGAAGCGAGAAGAATTGTTGGCGCCACCGTCTTATAATTTAGTTTCTGAAATAGAGAAATATACGGGTGATAAAGGGAAATTAGCTTTAATTTGGCAAGATGATAAAGGGAATCGAAGGGAAGTTACATACGCTGAATTAATGCAAGGTGCGAATAAAATTGGAAACGCTTTTATAAAAAGTGGTTTGCAAAAAGGGGACAAGCTTCTCATTATGATGCCGCGTTTAATTGAAGCGTACATGACGTATATTGCTGCTATTAAAGCAGGATTTGTCGTAATTCCAAGCTCGGAAATGTTACGTAAAAAAGATATAGAATATCGAATTGGACATGGAGAAGTAAAAGCGATAGTAAGCTATGAGCCGTATATTAGGCAGTTTGATGATATAGAAGCGATGGAATCTCTTCGGAAATTTGTCCTGAGCGAGCAGTCAGTAGATGGATGGATTAATTTAAAAACAGCGTTAGAAACAGAGAGTGACATGTTAGAAATGGCGAAGACAGATAAAGAAGATATGGTCTTTTTATCTTACACGTCAGGAACGACAGGAAATCCAAAAGGTGTCGTTCATACACATGCGTGGGCATACGCTCATTTACGTACGAGCGCTCCAAATTGGCTCGGAATTGAAGAGAATGATATTGTATGGGCAACAGCTAGTCCAGGCTGGCAAAAGTGGATTTGGAGCCCGTTTTTAGCAACGCTAGGATCAGGGGCAACAGGGTTTGTATATCACGGTAAGTTTGAACCGAAAACGTACCTAAACTTATTAGACGATAATAAGGTGAATGTACTTTGTTGTACACCGACTGAGTATAGATTAATGGCAAAGGTAGAAGATTTAAGTCAGTACAATTTAGAGGCATTACATAGCGCTGTATCAGCAGGTGAGCCGTTAAATAGAGAAGTCATTGGAACGTTCCAAAAGCACTTTCATATTACAGTGAGAGACGGCTATGGGCAAACGGAAAATACATTACTTGTTGGTGTAATGAAAGGGATGGATATTAGACCAGGTTCAATGGGGAAACCAACGCCAGGTAACCACGTCGATATCGTAAATGAGGAAGGTAATCCAGTTAAAGTAGGCGAAGTTGGTGATATTGCAGTTCACATTGAAACGCCGGCCCTCTTTAAACAATATTACAAAGACGATGAACGTACAGCGATGCAATTCCGCGGTGATTATTATATTACAGGTGATAAAGCGAAGAAAGATGAAGACGGCTACTTCTGGTTTGAAGGGCGCGGTGATGATATCATTATTAGCTCTGGTTATACAATCGGGCCGTTTGAAGTAGAGGATGCACTTGTAAAACATCCTTACGTAAGAGAATGTGCAGTTGTCGCAAGTCCTGATGAAATTCGTGGAAGTGTCGTGAAGGCATTTATCGTATTAAGAGAGAATATAGAAAAGAACGAAGAAACATTAATTCCAACACTCCAACAACACGTCAAAGAACTCACTGCACCATATAAATACCCTCGCAAAATTGAATTTGTAGATGAACTACCAAAAACGATTTCTGGAAAAATTCGCCGTATTGAACTTAGAAAACAAGAGATGGAGATTCCGTCAAAATAATTTTGAAAACAGTGAAGTAAATAGTTGAATGAAATGCAAAACAATGATAATATAAAAACGAACACAAGTTCGATTTTATAAACTTAAAAAAGAGGTGTCCGTATGATTTTAGGTATTAATCCGTACTTAGTTTTAGATGGTAGTGGGCAAGAAGCTGTACAGTTTTATAAAGAGGCTTTAGATGCAAAAGTAGAAGTCATGCAAACTTTTGGTGACATGCCTGAAAATCCAGAATACCCGATTCCAGCTGAAGCGAAAGAGCGCGTTTTACACGCTACTTTAAAAGTTGGTAATACGGATCTTATGATTTCTGATACATTCCCAGGTCAAGGACATGCAATCGGATCTCAAGTAACAATCGCAATTCAAATTAGTAATGCAGAAAAAGCAAAAGAAGTATTCGATAAGTTACAAGAAGGTGGAGAAGTTATCATGCCACTTCAAGAAACATTCTGGAGCCCAGCATACGGACAAGTAAAAGATAAATTTAATATTGAATGGCAAGTTACAACGTCTACTACTGAACAAAAGTAATTTTTAGAAAAGCACCATGTTTTGAAATGGTGCTTTTTTTTATACAATAAAAAATAAAGGAGATGGGATATATGGGAGAAATTTGGTATGGCGGCACCATTTACACAATGAGAGAAGAAAATGCAAAAGTGGAAGCTGTTTACGTTGAAAACGGCATAATTGTTGATGCTGGTAATAAGGAAGAATTAGAAAGCAGATATTCAAACGTAAAGTTACATGACCTAAAAGGAAAAACAATGATCCCAGGTCTCGTTGATAGCCATATGCATCTTATTGGGCATGGAGAGAGATTACTCCGTCTAGATTTATCAAATTGTACATCTTATAGCGAAGTACTGGCTCTTGTTCAGAAGCGAGTGGAAGAAGCTCCAAAGGGCTCTTGGATTATTGGAGAAGGATGGAATGAAAATAACTTTACAGATACGAAAGATGTTCACGCGCGTGATTTAGATGAAATTTCGAAAGACCATCCTATTTTATTAAAGAGAGTTTGTCGTCACGTTACATGGGTGAATTCATACATACTGCAAGAAGTGAATATAACAGAAGCGACAGAAGATCCAAAAGGCGGGAAAATTGGCAGGGATTCATCAAATAAGTTAACAGGACTTTTATATGAACAAGGGCAAGAATTAATTAAACATGTTCAGCCAGAAATTGATGAAGCTTATTTACAAAGAGCTCTGCAAACAGCGATTAAAGATTGCTGGAAATACGGACTTGTTGGCGGGCATACGGAAGATTTAAATTATTATGGTGGTTTTAGAAAAACGCATAATGCGTTTTCTCATGTGATAAAAGAAATGCCATTTAAAGCCCATTTGCTCGTTCACCATGAAGTAGCACATGAACGAAAAGAATATGAAAATGAACATTATATTGAATTTGGGGCAATGAAAATTTTTTCTGACGGTTCTTTTGGCGGAAGAACAGCATTATTAAGTGAACCGTATGAAGATGCTAAGGAAACGAATGGGGTTGCGATTTTCTCACGTGAAGAACTTGCAGAATTAGTGAAGAAAGCACGAGATTTACATATGCCAGTTGCGATTCATACTATCGGTGATTTATCGCTTGAATATGTCATTGATGCACTCGAATTATATCCACCAGCAAAAGGGTTACGTGACCGCATTATTCATTGTCAGCTTGCTCGTGAAGAGTTGATAGAAAGAATGAAAAACTTGCCAGCCATTATCGATATACAGCCAGTCTTTCTTTCATCAGATTTTCCGTCAGTCATTGAAAAATTAGGAGAGCGTCGTCTTCGTTATGCGTATGCTTGGAAGACGTTACTGGAAGCAGGATTACACTGCAACGGTGGTTCAGATGCTCCTATTGAACAAGTAAATCCGTTTTTAGGCATATATAGCGCTGTTACACGTAGAAGTTTTATTGACGGTGTATGCTATATGCCTGAGGAAAGATTAACGGTATATGAGGCTGTTTCTTTATTTACAACAGGAAGTGCCTATGCAATTGGAAAAGAAGCGAAGCGAGGGCAAATTACAAAAGGATATGAAGCAGACTTTACAATATTAGACCGCAATATGTTTGAAATTGAGGCAGAAGAAATAAAAGAAGTACAAGCAGCAATGACCGTAATAGATGGCCAAGTTGTCTATAGAAAAGATGCGTAAAAATATATCAGCGATTATCGGAATATATCGACTTACCGACAAAAACTGACAAGAATAACGGCCGGATAGTAAGAGATTATTGTCCGCGCCAATCGGGGTAAATAAATAACCGCAGAATTATGGAATTCCATAATTCTGCGGTTATTTTAATCCTATAAAAACGTTCTCTGTACTTTTTCCCAGAAAGAGTTGTTTTTTAATTTAACCGTTTTAATTTGTTTATCGCTTAAGCGTACAACAGCTTTTTCCACTTGTTTAATGCTAAGCGCTTCGTTATCCATGCCGATAACAGGATAATCGTTACCGTCTGGTCTTAGTTTTAAAGTTAATGTACGTTCGTGATTTAAAATGAAAGGTGAACCGAGCGTACGGTAAGTGTTGTTGTTTAAAGATGCTAGTTCGCTTACTTGGAAACATGGAATAAGTGGGTCAACAACTGCGCCATGCAATGATTTATTGTAAGCAGTACTTCCTGTTGGGGTAGAAACTACTAAACCGTCACCTCTAAATGTTTCGAAATATAAATCATCAACGTGAACATCTACAACGAATGTTTTTATAATACTAGAACGTAATGAGAACTCATTTAAACAATGGAAAGATGTACTGTGATCTACATCTACCTGAATTGTTGGATATTTACGCACTTCAATTTCATTTTTTGTAATTTCTTGAAGGGCTGTATCAACGTGATCAATATGGAAATCGCAGTAGAAAGAAGTTTCATCTTTCGTAGAAATCCCTGCGTATAAACAATCTTCTCTAAAACCAGTTTTACGAACGGCTTGTAAGAAGGTTGCATCATCTCCAACACTGACGATAGCGTTTGCATTTTTTGGATGATCTAATATGGTAAATCCATTCTCTTCTAAAATACGATAGATTGGTTTCATTTTTTCAACGAGCGTTGCTTTGTCATCACCATAAAAGAAAAATAAATTGCGACGATCTGCCATTATGTATCCCTCCACTGCAGTTAAATTTTCTGTTTTTCGTGCTACATATCATTAGAGTCCGTTCCCTGATGATATGTTCAAATAATATATTTCGATATAAATTGTCAAAATACCTTTTTATTTTTAGAAAAATTTTTATATTCAATCTTATAGAACCCTGTTTAATGATGAATAAAGTTGTCGATAATGGGTACGGAGTGAAAGGATGATACGTATGAAGTGGTTCGTAATTGGAATAATAATTCTTCTTCTTTTTATTTTGTTTATACTATTGTCGAAAATAAAGCTTAAGGTGACATTTTTATATTCAGAAATGGAAAAGCAATGTTTGCTTCAAGTGAAAATATGGATGATTCGATATACATTTGATGTGTTGGAAAGAATTGAAAAACAGCAGAAAAAGACAGGACAGAAAATCGAAAAAGCTGAAGAGGACGGCGGACTCGATAATAAAATTATGGCGCAACTTGACAGCATTGGTGAACTGATAAAAAAGCTTCAAGAAGTTCATACTATTGTTAAAGATTTTCTCAAACGAGTGAAAATCAATGGTTGGAAATGGCATACACAAATTGGAGCAGGCGACGCAGCTAGTACTGGAATTGTCACTGGATATGCATGGGGGACAAAAGGTATGGCTGCTGGAGTTGTCGGACAATATATGCATATTGTCGATGTACCAGAATTTGAAATTACTCCTGTTTTTCAAGGGAAAGGATTTGCGTCAAGATGTGAGTTAACAGCATCTTTTCGGATATTCCGCACTATAAAAACAGCGGTGAAATTGCTCATATTTATGAGGAAGCAAAGATCTGGTATGACAGAAAAATCTGTTCAAGCATAGGGGGGATATAGAATGGACCATCCAATTCAAGGTTTAATGACAACCGCAATGCAGCATTTAAAACAAATGACTGATGTAAATACCATTGTTGGTGACCCAATTAAAGCGGCAGATGGAAGTGTAATTCTTACTGTTTCAAAAGTAAGTTTTGGATTTGCTGCTGGTGGAAGTGAATTTGGTAAAGTAGAACATTCAGGCCGCCATCCATTTGGCGGGGGAAGTGGTGGAGGAGTTTCTATTAATCCTGTTGCCTTTCTTGTTATAAATGGAGATGGTGTGAAAGTATTGCACTTAGATAAACAAACACATGTCATCGATAAAATAATTGAATTAGCTCCACAAGCTGTTGATAAAGTGAAAGAAATGATGGATAAACGAAAAGAAGATGATCCTGAATTTCAAATTTAACGAATAAAGAAGCTAATCAATAGGTTAGCTTCTTTAATTTTTTTGTAAATAAAGCGATTTTATTTGCATTATCGATAGGGACAAACTATCATTTACATTGTACATATTTTGTTTAAATAAGGGAGGATTTTCAAGTGGCAAACGTAACTTTTAAAGGTAATCCAATGACTTTAGTTGGAACAGAAGTTAAAGTTGGCGATCAAGCGCCAAACTTCCAAGTATTAGCAAACGACTTATCTCCAGTAAGTTTAGAAACATACAAAGGCGAAGTGAAATTAATTAGTGTTGTACCTTCAATCGACACAGGTGTTTGTGATGCACAAACACGTCGTTTTAACCAAGATGCAGCAGGTATTGAAAACGCGAAAGTATTAACAATTAGCGCTGATTTACCATTCGCTCAAAAACGCTGGTGTGCAGCAAACGGTTTAGAAAATGTTGTAACACTTTCTGACCACCGTGACCTTTCATTCGGTGAAGCTTACGGCTTAGTAATGAAAGAGCTTCGTTTACTTGCTCGTGCAGTATTCGTAGTAGATAGCAACGACAAAGTAGTTTACGCAGAGTACGTAAGCGAAGGTACAAGCCATCCAAACTATGAAGCAGCATTAGAAGCAGCTAAATCTGCGAAGTAATGTGAAGGAAATGACCTCTTATAAAGAGGTCGTTTTTTCTCATATATTGCTCTATAACGGCATCGATATATGAGAAAAAACGTTATATCATATATAACTTAAAAGGGAGCTCTTTACAGGAGGTCGCTTTTTCTTTTTGGAAAAAAACACTTTGTGGTATGATATAAGTTATGTGTAAAAGAGAGAAGGAGGAATGTACGTGAGTCAGACAGTAGAAACATTATTTTCTATTTTTGATTCTTCTGCGGTAGTTTTACGTAAAGAATTAGATGTAACATATTTAGAGGCGCTTGTAGAAACAGGTGATAACTTGTTTGAGGGAGCGATTTTACAAGAGGAATTATCCGAATCAGCAATTGAAAGGCTGAATCGTGAATATAGTACGTTTAATGAAGAAACATATAAAGGTGAAGAAATTCGTAAAGCATTTCAGTTAGCCATCTTAAAAGGAATGAAAGAAGGCGTACAAGCGAATCACGAAATGACACCTGATGCAGTTGGGATGTTCATGAGTTACTTATTCCATAAATTTATGCAAGGTCAAAATGAAATTACAGTTTTAGATCCTGCAATTGGAACAGGTAACTTAATGACTACAGTGTTTAATAGCGCTAAAGAAGGACTAACAATGAGTGGATTTGGTGTAGAAGTGGATGAAGTGCTAATTAAACTTGCTTTAGTAAATGCAAATTTACAAAAGCATGCAATCGAATTCTTCCATCAAGATGGACTAGCACCACTTTATATCGATCCAGTTGATGCAGTCGTTTCAGACTTGCCAGTTGGTTATTATCCAAACGAAATCGGTGCAAGTGAATATAAATTAAAAGCAGATGAAGGAATGTCATATGCCCATCACTTATTTATTGAACAAAGTGTGAAACATACGAAAGAGGGCGGGTACTTATTCTTCTTAGTACCAAACTTCATTTTTGAAAGTGACCAGGCACCAAAATTACATGCATTTATTAAAGAAACATGCTTTATTCAAGGGTTATTACAGCTTCCTGTTTCCATGTTTAAAAACGAGAAAAATGCAAAAAGTATATTTGTTCTCCAAAAGAAAGGCGCTAATGTAACAATGCCAAAACAGGCGTTATTAGTGGAGTTGCCTAAATTCTCTAACATGAAGGCGATGGAAGACATTATGGATCAATTAAATACTTGGTTTGCAACACATAAATAAAGCTAGGTATATGTAACAGCATTAGTGATTCATGTAGTACAGTTTTATATAATATGTCATATTTTTAAATATATACAAGATTTAACTGAATTTTTTTGAAATCTGTAATATATATTTTTTCTTGGTGTTACAATTTTTTCACTTGAAATATATGTCGGACGATGTTTAAATTAAAATCGTGAGTATAAAATTTGCTAATGATGAAACGTTTTCATATTTAGTGAATTTGATCAGATAAAATCGAGCGGTTTGTGGAAACATCCACACAACTACCAAGAGAAAAAGGGGCGAAAGACTAGATGTCAAAAATCATCGCGATTAACGCAGGAAGCTCTTCCTTAAAATTCCAATTATTTGAAATGCCAAGTGAAACAGTATTAACAAAAGGTTTAGTAGAACGTATCGGTTTAGAAGATAGTATCTTCACTATTACTGTAGATGGCGAAAAACAAAAAGAAATTACAAACATTCCAGATCACGCAGTAGCAGTTAATATGCTTCTAAAAAAATTAACTGAAAACGGAATCGTTAAATCTCTAGATGAGATTGGCGGTATCGGTCACCGTGTTGTTCACGGCGGCGAAAAATTTGCTGACTCTGTTTTAATTACTGATGAAGTATTAGCTGATATCGAAGAATTAAGCGATTTAGCACCACTTCATAACCCAGCAAACGTTGTTGGTATTAAAGCATTCCAAGAAGTATTACCAAACGTACCAGCAGTAGCAGTATTCGATACAGCATTCCACCAAACAATGCCGGAATCTGCATTCCTATACAGCTTACCATATGAGTACTATGAAAAATTCGGCATCCGTAAATACGGTTTCCACGGAACTTCTCATAAATATGTAACTGAGCGTGCGGCTGAATTATTAGGTCGTCCAATTGAAAGCTTAAGCTTACTTTCTTGTCACTTAGGTAACGGTGCAAGTATCGCAGCAGTAGAAGGCGGTAAATCTATTGATACTTCTATGGGCTTCACTCCACTTGCTGGTGTAACAATGGGTACACGTTCTGGTAACCTTGACCCTGCGTTAATTCCATACATCATGGAAAAAACAGGCCAAACAGTAGAAGAAGTAGTTAACGTATTAAACAAGAAGAGTGGTATGTTAGGTCTTACTGGTTACTCTAGTGACCTACGTGACATCATTGCGAAAGAAGAAGAAGGCGACCACCGTGCGAAAGTAGCACTTGATGTATTCGTAAGCCGTATCCACAAATACATCGGTTCTTACACTGCTCGTATGAAAGGTGTAGACGCAATCATCTTCACAGCTGGTGTAGGTGAAAACAGTGCGATTATTCGTGAGCGCGTATTAGAAGGCCTTGAGTACATGGGCGTATACTTCGATGCAAAACGTAATAACGTATTCGGTGAAGAAGCATTCATCAGCTTCCCACACTCTCCAGTAAAAATTATCGTAATTCCAACTGACGAAGAAGTTATGATTGCTCGTGACGTACTACGTCTTGGAGATATTGGTTAATATATGAAAAAAAAGACGAAATCCTATAGGATTTCGTCTTTTTTCTTTTGGATGTATTTTAAAACTCCATCCGGATATAATATTTTTTCTTTCTGAATGAATGCCGTAATAGGAATCCATTTCGCATATGTTACTGTTTCCTCATCTTGTATATTTAATATTTTTATTTCATATAGTGACGTGTCTAATAAACGCAAAGAATATAGTTGAATAATTTCATGACCAATGTCTCCATCTAGATGAAAGACATTTTCTAAACAACCTAAATAATTGGTGATTTCCACTTCTGTATGAAGCTCTTCCCTAAATTCACGAATAACGGTATGTGCTGATTGTTCACCAAGTTCAATTGAACCACCAAGAGGTCGGTAAAATGTTTCATCGGCTGAATGATATTCTTGTACGAGAAGACGCCCGTGATGTATAGCAATGCCAAAAGCCTTTGCACGTGGATACATATACAATCACTCCTTATTTTTTTGTATAAGGAAGATTATAATATGTTTTGTAGTAAAGGTGTCATGTATTTAAGAATGTGGTCTAATCGTAATTCCATCAAATAAGTCTTTCCAAAATGCTTCATTGTATTGGTATACATCCATAATAGGACATTTCATAACGCAAACACGTTGTAATCCCCAATCTTCTTGGGTGATAGTTGGTATATCGGCAGGAATTAGTAACAGGACAGAGAATGTATGTGTAACGATTTGAGATAAAATTTTTTCTAGGGAACATGCTTCTTCATATGTTCCTCCAGTTCGAATAAATAATATGGATTCTGCCGTTTCAATTGTAGCTAGAAAACGATTAATACGATGTTCATAATTTAACTTAATTTCTGTATAAGAAGGCCAAGAAGTTGGTGTGTTTACATCTGTTTTAAAGTCATGACAGGAGTCAATTTCATAAAGGTTGTCCCTTAATCTTAATTTTGCATCATCATCCCAAAATGAGATGAAGGATAAATTTTCGAAATTTAAAAAGCGGTCAAATCGATTTTGTAATAATACATTCACTTTTTCTAATGAGGGGCTTAGCATAAAATCAATAACGCCAAAAAATGGTGATAATTCTAATTGATATAATGCCCAAGCAGGCCAGCAGTTTTGTCCTAAGCTGAATACCGCATTATATTCTTTTTTTATATCGGATAGATTCATGTGATTTATCTCATCCTTTTTGTTAATATTTTATGCCATTCAAAAATGGTATGTGAATAAAGATAGACAAGCATATTTGCAAAGAATAAGCAGAAATATGTTACAATAGAAAAAAATCGAACGAGGTGGTTGTTACGATGCGATCGAAGCGAGAACAAGCCATTTTAGACAATATAAAAGAATGGGAAGCGCAATTAGTTGAGCAAGAAGCGACCGATTTTCAAAAAGTGTTTGATAAATGGTTACATACTACAGTTGCGAAATTACCTGAGAAAAAGCGAAAAGAATTCTTCACGAAAGCAGATGGATGGCTCTTTCATTTGCATGCATTTATTCAAAGTTCACAAGCACAGTTAGATGCACGTAATCGGATTTTAGGAACATCAAGATTATTTGATGAATCGATTGAACAGCTTGAAGATTTGAAAGCATTATCTATTGATCAATTAACATACATAGCAGAGCAGCAAACAGCACGTCATCGTCTATATTCATTTGTACAAGGCGGGGCAACAGGAGCTGGAGGTTTATTATTATTAACGGCGGATTTTCCGGTTATGATCGCATTAAATGTGAAGGCAGTCCAACTTATTGCAACATCATTTGGACATGATGTGAACAAGCCGTATGAAATGATGCTTGCGTTAAAGGTGTTTCATGCGTCATTACTACCAGGAAGACTTCAGCAATACGCATGGTACAATTTATTGCAAGAGCTGGAGCAAGAAGATTCGTTCTTCTACGAAGGAGACGAAGCAGTGCTACAAACAGCTTCTACTGAGGTTGTGTTAAAACAAATTTTGAAGACATTTTCGATTTATGCTCTTCGTCGTAAATTATTCCAAGGTATACCGGTAATTGGAATGGCAATTGGATCTACAGTGAATTATCGTTTAACAAGAAACGTTACTGAATTTGCAAATAGATTTTATCAAGTGCGCCATATAGTCGAGAAAGAAAAAAGAGCATAAAAAAAGCGAGAGGCCGAAGCCTTTCGCTTTTTTAATTTGTTGCATGTTTTTTGGACATTGGAACAGATACTGGCTGCTTTTCTGCTGTTTTTTCTGTTTTTGGATAATAAATTAAATCCAATGTTTTTGCCTGTACGGCAATCGAAAGAATAGTAAAAGCAATTTCTGTCCAATTTAAATAATATAATGAAAGCGCAAGAACAATCGCGTCAAAGACGAAGAAAATTTGCCCAATTGTAAAACGAGTTCGTTTACTTAATACAATTGTTAAAATATCGTCTCCACCGGTTGCACCGCCAAATCGCAATATAAAACCGAGTCCAATACCAGCTAACGCACCGCCAACTACTGCAGCTATAAATAAGTTATTTGATAAATCTACCGTAAATGGAGAATAATTTTCCATAAAGGAATAAAATACTCCGAATGAAATTGAACCTAGGAATGAATAGCCAACCATTTTTCTACCTAAAAATGAAGCACACAGTAAAATAATTGGGATATCCATTAATACAGTTGAAATAGATGGTGAAATATCATAAAAGTTTTGAATGAATAGTGCAATTCCTACAAAGCCACCTTCTGTTAAGTGGTTTTGGAAGTGAATGTGATATAGCGCTGCTGCTAAAATAAATGAACCGATTAAAACCATAAAAATTTCTTTAATAATTTGCCGACTTTGGATGTTCCTCATCGTTATTCCTTCTTTCCGTAGTTAGTAGTCCTTTTTGTGTTGTAAACTAACTACGAGCTCACATGTAGCTTTCAGTTAGTTTACGAAAAAACTAACTACGCTATATGTCGCTGAAGAAATAACGAATAATCCTCTCGTCCATCAATTCTCCCTACCTTCGTTTTAGTTTAAGTCTTAAAACGACTAAACAAAACGTGGAGTAGGATTCTTCATTTAGCAATCCTGCTCTTCTTTGTTTTGTTTAGTTAGTAACAATTAAGTCCTAAACAAAACGCTATGTGTAAGAAGAGTCTTTTTTTTGCCAAATTATCCTTCGGGCAATCATAATTTCCCCACTCTCGTATTTTTTTCGCTAGACTAAAGTATCTGAGCTGAAAAATACGCTACGTGTATGATTCGTCAATACGATGCCACATGCTCCTTCGAGCGATCATGATATCAAAATCCCTTCCTTCAAGATTTATACTATTATATCATACTTTTAAAAAATGTATGCGGATGGAAACCGACAATAAACGGAGGGAATCTACAAAAAATGTTATGTTTAAATATTTTTGTAGAAAAGCCTAAGTTATTTCGGAGGATTGGACAGTTTGTAACGGTTTGTCCAATAAGTAAGAAAAAAAGGTTTTATTCCGTTGTATTCTTTTCATCACTTTTATCTTTGAAAAACGCATCCCAACTAATCACACTTAAAAAAGTTAAAGCGATAATAACGAAAGCACGCATAAGCTGTAGACCTCCTTTTGTACATAGTATATGAATCATTCGATTCGGAATGTGTCATTTTTTTACAAGTCTTAACTATTATGAGAGTATATTAATATAGATAGATGAAGGGGAGAATGAAGGTATGCTAAAAGAAATGTTCAAAAGAAAAGAATTAATATGTATTTCATGTCAGAAAAAAATTCAATATGAAGAAGAGCTTGTTGCTTTTGTAAAGTTGCCGAAAGAAAGAAGTATATTAGTTGGCCCTTTTGATGTGTGTTTGGCAAAAACAGCACAAGAGATATATTGTAAATCATGTTACGACAAAAAAAGCATGACCCAAAGTAATTGAGGGGCATGCTTTTTTCATTGGTGTGCTTTCCCCTCAGATACATTTTGAGTGAGTCGATACCAAAGCCAAAGGTCATTAATGATGGAAGCAAGATCGGCAATTTCTGAATTTAGTTTACAAGAAACTTCGAAGTCTTCTTCGTTATTTAAATAATGTTGTTTTTTATTAATATAGTGCTCAAGTTCTTTTATACGATCAGGAATTTTCCCGCGAACTTGTTCCCATTTTAGTAAAATAGCATGTTGCATTTTTTCGGGGATTTCTTCCCAGTCTTCTTGTAAATGTGGAATTTCAATTCCTAGATGTTCATCGTATAAGAAATACTTTTCCATAAGTTCACCCCCGTTTTCCTGCTTATATTGTACAGAAAAACAGAAAGAAGTTCGACGAAATTGTTTGAAAAAATTTGAAAATGACTCTTGATACATTTTGTGAAAGGTGTTAAAGTGTGAATTATTATAAAAGAAAATGAATATTTATTCTTTAGGGGGATGCAAAATGGAGAAGAAAAAAGTTGTATTAGCATATTCCGGAGGTCTTGATACTTCCGTTGCAATTAAATGGTTACAAGAGAAGAATTATGATATTATCGCGCTTTGTTTAGACTTAGGGGAAGGTAAAGACTTAGCATTTGTAAAGGAAAAGGCACTTTCAGTAGGTGCAATTAAATCATATATGATTGACGTTCAAGAAGAATTTGCAAGCGAATATGCATTGATGGCGATGCAAGCACACACATTATACGAAGGAAAATACCCTCTTGTCTCTGCATTATCTCGTCCGCTTATTGCGAAGAAATTAGTAGAAATCGCAGAACAAGAAGGCGCAACTGCAGTTGCACACGGATGTACAGGAAAAGGAAATGACCAAGTTCGTTTTGAAGTTTCTATCCAAGCATTAAATCCTTACTTAGAAGTGATTGCGCCTGTACGTGAATGGAAATGGTCACGTGAAGAAGAAATTGCATATGCAAAAGAAAACGATGTACCAATTCCGATTAATTTAGATAGCCCGTTTTCAATCGATCAAAACTTATGGGGACGCAGCAACGAATGTGGAATTTTAGAAGATCCATGGGCAGCGCCGCCAGAAGATGCATATGAGATGACATTAGCGTTAGAAGATACACCGAATAAACCAGAGTTTGTAGAAATCGGATTTGAAGCGGGCGTACCGACTACTTTAAATGGCACTGCATATTCACTTGCAGAATTAATTAAAACGTTAAATGCGCTTGCTGGAAAACACGGCGTTGGACGTATTGATCACGTAGAAAATCGTCTTGTCGGTATTAAATCTCGTGAAGTATACGAATGCCCAGCAGCAATGACGTTAATCACTGCGCATAAAGAGTTGGAAGATTTAACACACGTAAAAGAAGTAGCGCATTTTAAACCAGTGATTGAACAGAAAATAACAGAACTTATTTATAACGGTTTATGGTTCTCACCTTTAAAACAAGCGCTTCATGCATTTTTACAAGAAACGCAAAAGAATGTAACAGGTACAGTGCGTGTGAAATTATTTAAAGGTCATGCGATTGTAGAAGGACGTAAATCTGAATACTCTTTATACGATGAAAAATTAGCAACATATACTGCCCAGGACGAATTTAATCATGATGCAGCAGTTGGATTCATTTCATTATTTGGTTTACCGACGAAAGTATACAGCCAAGTGAATCAAAAGAAGGTGGAAGCGTGAGCAAACTTTGGGGCGGACGTTTTACTGAAGAAGCGGAAGCGTGGGTTGAAGAGTTTGGAGCATCCATCTCTTTCGATCAACAATTAGTAAATCAAGATATAAACGGGAGTATTGCACACGTAACGATGCTGGCAAAGCAAGGCATCGTTACGAAAGAAGAAGCAGAGAAAATAAAGATAGGTCTTCGATATTTATTGAAAGAAGCAAAAGAGAATAAGCTACAATTTTTAGTAGAAGCAGAGGATATTCATTTAAACATCGAAAAAATGTTAATTGAACAAATTGGCGAAGTAGGAGGAAAACTTCACACTGGCCGAAGTCGTAATGATCAAGTAGCGACAGATATGCATTTGTATTTAAAAGAAAAGGTAGAACATATTATAAAAGCTACAAAACAATTGCAAACTGTTCTTGTTCATCAAGCAGAAAATAATATTGAAACGATTATGCCTGGCTATACGCATTTGCAACGTGCTCAGCCGATTTCATTTGCTCATCATATTCTCGCTTACTTTTGGATGTTAGAGCGTGATGTAAATCGTTATGAAGATTCGTTAAAGCGTATTAATATCTCCCCATTAGGAGCAGGAGCGCTAGCTGGGACGACATTCCCGATTGACCGAGAATATAGTGCGGAGCTTCTTGGATTTAATGGAATATATGAAAATAGTTTAGATGCAGTAAGCGATCGTGATTTCATCTTGGAGTTTTTAAGTAACTCATCTCTGCTTATGATGCACTTATCGCGCTTTTGTGAAGAACTTATTTTATGGAGTAGCCAAGAGTTTCAATTTATTGAAATGAGCGATCAATACGCAACTGGAAGCAGCATTATGCCGCAAAAGAAAAATCCGGATATGGCGGAACTAATCCGTGGTAAAACAGGCAGAGTATACGGTAATTTATTCAGTTTACTTACAGTAATGAAAGGATTACCGCTCGCTTACAATAAAGACTTGCAAGAAGATAAAGAAGGAATGTTTGATACAGTAAAAACAGTAGAAGGATGCCTTCATATTATGGCAGGCATGCTTGAAACGATGACTGTAAACAAAGAAAAAATGGGGCAAGCTGTGACGCAAGATTTCTCCAATGCAACAGAAATTGCCGACTATTTAGCAAACAAAGGACTACCATTCCGTCAAGCTCATGAAATTGTTGGGAAGTTAGTGCTATATTGCACACAAAAAGGAATTTATTTATTAGATGTCTCGCTTGAAACATATAAAGAAATGAGCTCTTTATTTGAAGAGGATTTGTATGAAGTTCTTTCACCATATGCGGCTGTAAAGCGTCGTAATAGTTCGGGTGGAACAGGATTTGAACAAATCAAAAACGCTTTGGAGAAGGCGAAGGGGTTAACGAAAGAATTTATTAAGAATTGAGTTGGGAAGTACGCCAGTCTAGTAAAGTCTGGCGTACTTTGTTTTTTAATAATATTTAAGTTACAATATAGTAAAAAATAACAATTTAGGGGAAGTCTATGAAAAAAATAGTGTTTATCATTGTACTGGTAATTAGTTTAATTGCAAATGCTAAAGTGTTTCTTTTGGACAAATATGTGTATGTTGGTGAAAAAGAAAAGCGAGAAGAAGCGATTATCGCAACGATGTGGCATTTGCAAGATAAAGGATATAAAGAAAGTGATATTTTATATATAAAACCGGCCTTTTATAGCAAAATGGATTCGTATGGAATGAATGTGCAGTTTAAAGATGAACCAAATGAATCATATACATATAGAGTTTTAAAAGATACGAAAACAAATAAACTAACTGTACACCAAGATAGCAATGAGCAAGGTGGTATGGGCGGGAAGCATCAAGAGCTTAAATAAAGAAAGAAAACGACTGATGGCATTCGCCTGCAGTCGTTTTTCTTTTAATCATACTTATGTCGATCTTCCGTAATTCGAATATACTCAATATCCATCAAATCTCTAAGTAATGCACCGTTACTTAGTTCAACGCCATGTTTCTCTTTAAAATGAGTACGAATCGTATCTAGCATTTCGAGTTCTTTCCCATTCACATCTAAAATAATACGTTCAGAATCATCCATGTTGCATCCTCCTTTTTTACACATATATATTTTGTCCGTCTATTTCTAAAAAATGTATGTTAACGTAATGTTAGGAAATAAGAAAGGGATGAAAAATGAGACGTATTTATTTTATAGGGTTAATTTTGTACACGCTAATTGTATTACACGTTGCATTCCCAAATATCTTTTCATTTGAGGATTTAGAAACAGTACACGTTGCGATATTTATTTTTGCTCTATTTGTAGTAGATTGCTTTATTTCTATATGGATTTCGAAAAGAAAAGATATACAAGGTGAAAAAGAAATGGAACGGAAAAAGAGAAAACATTCATTTTGGATGATGACATACTGTTTGTCTTTGTGCTTACTGCTGCTTTTTTTAGTGAACATATTCCATTAGAAAGATTAAATATTGGATTTGGAGCGTTCGTATTTGCATACTATTTTTTTATGCACTTTCTTCCTTATATGAAAGAAAAGCGAGGAGAAGAGGAAAATCCGCTTGTAGAAGAAGCGAGAGAGCAAGAGCATAAGAGAATAGAAGAAGATATAAAGGAACTCGGAGAACAAAAGTGGTATTTAAAATCAAAAATCATATATGTTCTTTGCTTTATTACGCCGCCAATTGGCTATTTGTACGTTTTCTTACTTCGTAAAAAAATGACAGCAGATGCAAGGCAAACGTACTTAACGATCGCGACAATTATGATGGCATTATGGTCTTTGAAGTTTCTTCCGCCTTATGTGTTGGCAATTACCGTTGTTGTCGTAGCATGTCTTGTGTTTATAGTGAAGTTTATAAAATGAAAAACACCAAGCCTATGTGGACTTGGTGTTTTATCTATAAATTAAAGCTCACCTTGTTCCTCATCACCACGAACAACAAGGACATCGCATTTCGCATAGCGAATAATATGTTCAGAGACGCTACCAATTAGGAAACGCTCAACAGCATTTAAACCAGTCGCACCACACATAATTAAATCTACTTTATGATTTGGAGCGATTTCTTTTGAAATTTTTGATTTAGGATTACCGAATTCTAATACAGTTTCAATTTTTTCAAGACCAGCTTCAAGCGCAGTTTTTTTGTAGTCTTCTAATAAGTCTTCTGCAAATAGATTTGCACGTTCCGCAATTGCACGGCTATAAGCTTCTACTGCTGAGTATGCTTTTACATCAACGATATGAGCAATTGTTAATGTTGCATTGTTGCGCTTTGCGACTTGAATTGCTTTTTTAAAGGCTTTTTCTGCTTCTTTAGAACCATCCACCGCGATTAAAATATTTGTATATGTATTATTCATAGTAAATTCCTCCCAATCTGTTTTATAACTGTTTACAACTTAATTATAAAACAAATTTTGGTAACGTGCTTGCCAGAAACGTTACAGAATTTTGAAAACTCTGTTTCAATTCATTTTAGTTGTAATTGGAGCGAGAACTTGTTACATATGAAGTATAGCAATTTAAAAGGGGGCAGTTTTGTGAGACATGCGCTCATTACAGCCGGTACGAAAGGTTTAGGAAAGCAAGTAACAGAAAAGTTATTGGCTAAAGGCTATTCAGTAACAGTAACGTACCATAGCGATACCACGGCTATGGAAACGATGAAAGAAACATATAAAGATGTGGAAGAGCGTCTACAATTCGTGCAAGCGGATGTCACGAAAAAGGAAGATTTACATAAAATAGTAGAAGAAGCGATGAGCCGTTTTGGCAAAATTGACTTTTTAATTAATAATGCTGGTCCATATGTATTTGAACGAAAAAAGTTAGTTGATTATGAAGAAGATGAATGGAATGAAATGATTCAGGGAAATTTAACAGCGGTATTTCATTTATTAAAACTTGTCGTTCCGGTCATGAGAAAACAGAACTTTGGCCGTATTATTAATTACGGATTTCAAGGGGCGGATAGTGCACCGGGATGGATTTATCGTTCAGCTTTTGCCGCAGCGAAAGTAGGACTTGTTTCATTAACGAAAACAGTTGCTTATGAAGAAGCGGAGTATGGTATTACTGCGAACATGGTATGTCCTGGTGATATTATAGGTGAGATGAAAGAGGCAACTATTCAAGAAGCACGTCAGCTGAAAGAGCATAACACACCGATTGGTAGATCTGGAACAGGTGAAGATATTGCAAGAACCATTTCGTTTTTATGTGAGGACGATTCCGATATGATTACCGGTACAATTATTGAAGTTACTGGTGCAGTGGATGTTATTCATAGACATCGATAGAATAAAATAAGATGAAGTTTCAAATAATTGGACAGTTTATCCATTGTGCTGAGAGGTACGGATAATACTGTCCTTTAATATAAAATTAAATCTATCGGAAAACTCGTGGTATTTTTTTGTCAAATATTGAGATATTATGTTAAAATATAAGAGCGTAGAAAGCGCTTTAAAAAATGATTCAGGGGTCATTTCATAACTCAAGGGGGAACTAATCATGCGTATCGGTATTCCAACAGAAATTAAAAACAATGAAAACCGCGTGGCAATGACGCCAGCGGGAGCAGTACATTTAGTACAAAATGGTCACGAAGTTTTTGTTCAAAAAGGAGCAGGTTTAGGATCTGGCTTTACGGATGAAGAATACGTACAAGCTGGTGCGAAACTTGTTGAAACTGCTGAAGAAGCATGGAATCAAGATATGGTTATGAAGGTAAAAGAGCCAGTAGCAAGTGAATACGGCTATTTCCGTGAAGGTTTAATTTTATTCACATACTTACACTTAGCTCCAGAACCAGAATTAACGAAAGCATTAATCGATAACAAAGTTGCATCAATCGCATATGAAACAGTACAATTAGACAATCGTTCTTTACCTTTACTTGCACCTATGAGTGAAGTAGCTGGTCGTATGTCTGCACAAATCGGTGCACAATTCCTTGAGAAAAACAAAGGTGGTAAAGGTATTTTACTTGCAGGCGTTCCAGGGGTAAAACGCGGCAAAGTAACAATCATCGGCGGTGGTCAAGCTGGTACAAACGCAGCTAAGATTGCAGTAGGTTTAGGTGCAGATGTAACAATCATTGACTTAAGTGCAGAACGTCTTCGTCAATTAGATGATATTTTCGGTAACCAAGTAAAAACATTAATGTCTAATCCATACAACATTGCAGAAGCTGTTAAAGAATCTGACCTTGTTATTGGTGCAGTATTAATTCCAGGTGCAAAAGCGCCAAAACTTGTAACTGAAGAAATGATTCAATCAATGGAACCAGGTTCTGTCGTTGTAGATATCGCGATTGACCAAGGTGGTATTTTCGAAACAACTGATCGTATTACAACTCATGACAACCCAACTTACGAAAAACATGGCGTTGTTCATTATGCAGTTGCTAATATGCCAGGTGCGGTTCCACGTACGTCAACTCTTGCATTAACAAACGTAACAGTACCATATGCAGTACAAATTGCGAACAAAGGTTACAAAGATGCTTGCTTAGGCAACACTGCATTACTAAAAGGTATTAACACATTAGATGGATATGTAACATTCGAAGCAGTTGCAGAAGCTCACGGCTTACAATACGCTGATGCGAAAGAGCTACTTGAAAAAGCTCCTGCTTTATCATAATAGAAATACATTTGAGACCTTCCTTTATGAGGAGGGTCTTTTTTATATGGGGAAATAACATGTGAATAATTGTTATTTATTGGTGTAAATCGATTTTTATTATGATAATTTAGAATTATATAACAAAAAGAGGGGATTCAATGGGGAGCAAAAAGAGGAAGAAAAAGCAAGTTAAGAGACAAAAGTATATGAAGAGAAAACAGGAACAGAACATACCTTTTTCAAAAAAAGTAGTCCTTATGATAGAAAAAGTATTTCGATATATTTGTATGTTCTTGTATGTGATTTTTTGTGTGTTTTTATGTGGGATGGTTAAATGTTTGGGGATAACACCTAATGTTATTGAAGGTATTTTTGGCGTTATGCTTGTTATGGTAGAAGGAATCTTATTCTTTATATTATTTGATAAGGTTTGGCCTAGTCATGAAAGTAAAAAAGATAGAAAAAGAAGCAAAAAATCTTCATCCAATTCAAGCTCATCAAGTGGATTCGGTGACTACAGTAGCAACGATTGTAGCAGCTCAAGTGATGGCGGAGGAGATTGCGGAGGTGGTGGAGACTAAGTTGGTTTTTCAGAAGAACGACTAATGGAAGGATGGGATGAAATATGGAAACTGTGAACTTAATAGAATTAACAAAAGACATTCAAGATCAACATAAAAACTTCGTCGTTTCAAACATAAACAGTCATTGCTTACGCATCGCTGTATTTACTGGTGAATATGATTGGCACTATCATTCTAATTCGGATGAATTATTTATTGTGCTAGAGGGAGAGTTACTTATTGATTTTGAAGATGGAGAAACGGCGGTTTTAAAGCCAAATGATTCTATTTTAATTCCAGCATGTACGATTCATAGAACGAGAGCATTAAAGAGGACGGTAAATCTTTGTTTTGAACATATAGAGGCTGATACGATTATAGTGGAGCAATTATGAAAAAATTATCTGTAGCCGAGTATAGAAAAATCATTCCGATTTTGGAAAGTAATACAAGAACGACGACATTTGCTTATGCGGTATGTGAACAAATGGTAGATGGTGAGGTTTTTGTAAACGGGCAATTAACAGCAGGATTAATTATTACAGCTAACGGTATCTATTATTTATTTGGTGATACTGATGATCAAAATTATAACGAAGAGTTATTTTCGTATTTAAAAACAGCTATTGAGAAAACAGAGAAGAGATTTACACTCTTTACTTCAAGTGAAGAGTGGGAAATGATGTTAGAAGAGCGTTTTAGTAATACACTTCGGAACATCCCGCGAATGAAATTTCAAAGAGTAACCTTTGAGGAGAGAAAACGAGATTGTAACAAAAATACATATGAAGTGAAGCGTATTGATAGAAGAGATATAGAGCGAAGCAGTGAATTTAAAGAGGAGTACTACAAAGGATATTGGGGATCAAAAGAAACGTTTTTGAATAGTGGTTTTGGATTTTGTATAGAACAAGATGGGATAATTGTAGCTGAATGTGTCTCAATATTTAGCGGGAATGGTTATGCTGAAATAGATATCGCAACACATGAAGCATATCAAGGAAAAGGATTAGCTCAAGCTGTTGCGACACGGTTCGTTGAGCATTGCATGCAAAATGATATTACACCGTGCTGGGATTGTTATGTAGACAATATTCCTTCGCAAAAACTAGCTAGTAAATTAAGTTTTCATAATCCGATAGAATATAGATTGTTTGTAAGTAAGAAAACGGGGGAATAAAAATGAATGTGGAATTAACGAGATTTAAAGTTAAGCCTGGTAAGAGTCATCGAGTAGATGAATGGATGCAGCTTCTTAATGACAATATGAAAGAAGTCCTTTTGACATTAAACGACGAAAAGATGTACGTTGAGACAATTTTCCGGGAAATAAGAGATGGAGAAGAGTACTTATATTGGTATTCTGTGCAAGGAGAAGGCGGGGCTCTTGTCGAAAATTCTCATTATGAAATCGATAAAAAGCACTTAGCGTTTTGGTATGAATGTATTGATGAAGAAGCAATGTCTATTGATATGAAAACAGAAGTTGTTATGATTCAAGATGTTGTGAGGGAAGCGATGGAGTAATAGAGTAATATTTTGTGAACAAAAAACAGTCTTATTTTTTTGCTGAAATATATATTATTGGAGATGCTATAGGATGAGAATTA
>NZ_JBNLYC010000046.1:0-34333 GCF_050172015.1 Bacillus sp. GMa5/1
ATTAATTACAGGTTCAAATTACAAGTTCAAAAGAACTCGTAATCAGACCCTTTTGTTTAATGGGTTTTACATATTTTCATTAGGCAAATTCCGAGAAATCGTATGATAAAACTAAAAATGATGAGGAGAGGATCAGATGGAATTCGAATTTTTCTTTCAAATTGCACTTATTTTATTAAGTACAAAGCTTGCTGGTGATCTTAGTGTTAGATTAGGTCAACCTTCTGTACTAGGTAAATTAATTGTCGGTATCGTTATCGGTCCAGCTGTATTAGGTTGGATTGAAAATTCAGAGCTTCTAACTCAATTAAGTAATGTCGGGGTTATTCTTCTAATGTTTATGGCTGGACTTGAAACAGACTTAGAAGAATTAAACGCCAATCGTAATTCTTCTTTAGCAGTTGCACTCGGAGGTATTATTCTTCCATTCGTAGGTGGTTACGTTTCCGGCCTTGTTATGGGAATGGAACAAGGAAACGCTGTATTCTTAGGATTACTTCTATGTGCGACAAGTGTTAGTATTTCCGTACAAACACTTCGTGATTTAGGTAAAATGAAAACACGTGAAAGTACGACGATGCTTGGAGCCGCTGTATTTGATGATATTCTTGTTGTTATTTTATTAGCATTCGCAATGAGCTTCTTAGGCACTGATGATGTTAACTTAACAATGATTATCTTGAAGAAAGTAGTATTCTTCGCTTCTATTATTTTAATTGGATGGAAAGGTGTTCCAGCAATTATGCGTTGGTTGTCACCACTGCGCGTATCTGAGTCTATCGTGAGCGCAGCTCTTATCATCTGTTTCTCATTCGCATATTTCGGCGAACTATTAGGAATTGCTGGTATTATCGGTGCTTTCGCTGCTGGTATTGCAATTTCTCAAACAAACTACAAACATGAAGTAGAAAAGAAAGTAGAACCAATTGCTTACGCTATGTTCGTTCCAGTATTCTTCGTTAGTATCGGTATGAATATTACATTTGACGGTATTGGCAATCAAATTTGGTTCATCTTAGCATTAACAGTAATCGCTGTATTAACGAAACTAATTGGTTGTGGTGTTGGTGCACGCATGACTGGATTTGATGCTAAGTCTTCTGCAATTATCGGTTCTGGTATGGTTTCTCGTGGTGAAGTTGCACTTATCATTGCAGGAACAGGACTTTCTTCAGGTCTATTGGCACAAGATTACTTTACAGCAATCGTTATTGTCGTTATTTTAACTACAATGATTACACCACCAATGTTAAAATACACTTTTGGTGCAAAAGATAAAGCAATGAAAGCAAGTAAATAAGTTTACTATAATAAAAGGAGATTGCTATTTTATAAGATAGCAATCTCCTTTTTGTTTTATCTTTAAACAATCTCGTTCTTTTTTAACCATTTTTCAAAAATAGTTCGTGCTTCTTCATCATTGATATCATTACTAAATGAATACACCTTAATACCATAATCATCTATATATTCACCCAGTTTCATTTCCTCCACTTTCTTATAAAAATCGTCTACCTCATAGTGCGGAAGATAAGCATCCCAAACTGGTTCATTTATTCTTTTGTACGCCGTCACTTCTAAATCATATCCGTCTTCATAATATCCGATGTGATAATGTTTGTTCGGATCATATTTATCCATTAAAAGTCCCCTCTACTAAACAAAAGCGAGCCTTATATTAAAGCTCGCTCCTCTCTCTATTTATTAAATACGTTCCATCGCCGTCTTCAAAGTTCCAACAACAAAGGCAATTTCTTCACTTGAAATAATAAGCGGCGGTGCTAATGTTAAGACGTTATTATATCCTGCTGTCGTCATACCGTTTCGTCCTATAATAAGCCCTTTTTCTTTACAAGCATTTACGACACTTGCGATTTTGTCGTTATCAATTGGCTCTTTCGTCTCTTTATCATTTACTAATTCAATTCCAACTAATAGACCTTTTCCTCTAATATCCCCAACAAGCGGATGTTCCCCAATTTCATCTTTTAGTTGCTCTAATAAAAGGGAACCCATTTGCGCAGATCGCTCAATTAAATTTTCATTTTCCATAATCTCTAAGTTTTTAAGGGCTAATGCACAAGCTGCTGGATTTCCACCAAATGTATTAATATGTCGGAAGAATTCATACTCTCCCTTCCCTTTAAATGCTTCATATATTTCTTTTTTCACAGCTGTTGCAGATAATGGTAAATATGCGCTCGTAATCCCTTTTGCCATCGTAATAATATCTGGCTTCACATCATAATTCATAAATCCAAATGCTTTTCCTGTACGTCCGAAACCGCAAATTACTTCATCACTAATAAGCAAGGCACCGTGTTTTTGACACGTCTCATGAACAGCTTTCATATAGTCTTGTGGTGGCATTAATATGCCCCCGCCTGTAATAATTGGTTCCATAATAAAAGCGGCAATTGTTTCACTTAATTCCCACGTCATAACACGATCGACTTCTTTCACACATTCTACATCATAAATATGCTGCCCTTCAATTTCAGGCATACGGTAACAATCCGGTGGTGTTACGTGTAAAAAGCCTGAAGCAAACGGTTCATATTGATATCTACGCTGCGCTTGTCCCGTCGCTGCCATTGTCGCCATTGTATTCCCGTGATACCCACGATAACGTGACATAAATTTATAACGATGTGGTTCACCTTTTTGCGCATAATATTGCCTTGCTATTTTAAAAGCTGTTTCGTTCGCTTCTGAACCACTATTTGAGAAGAAAATAACATACTCTCCCCCAAGCCACTCATTTAATTTTTCAGCAAGCTTTATAGCTGGTTCATGAGATTGTGACATTGGAAAGTATGATAATGTTTGTAATTGCTTATAAGCCGCTTCTGCGAGCTCCTTTCTTCCATATCCACTATTCACACACCAAAGACCACTCATACCATCTAAATATCTTTTTCCTTGTATATCTTCAACCCAGCACCCTTCAGCTTTTGCCCCTACCATTGTACTATTTGGACTAAAGGGACGCATTCCGTGCCAAACATATTGCTCATCTTTTGCTAATAATTCATCAGTTTGCTTCGTTTTCATCATTACTTCCACCTTCCATAACAACTTATTTTTCACAAAAGCTGCGCTGGTGCCATGATGACTTAAATTTCTCCCTGCTATTTTCATTCCACAAAATTAAGACAAATCCTACTTACAAATCAGTAATATTTACAAGAAAATGACAAAAGAAAAAAGAGCTTTTCTTATCTATCGAAAAGCTCCTCTTTTATTTAATGTGAAGACGCATCACTAATACCGTGACCAGTATTAGATTTCACAAGAATTTCATCAAATTTCGCTGCATCTTCTTTCTTACTAGATAAAACAGTTCCTAAATATGCTGCAAGAAATCCGAGCGGAATTGAAATAATTCCTGGTGTCGTATATGGGAATATCGCTTCCCCAACAAAAATAGCTTTTCCAGCTACAGGGTTCCAAACATTCGGACTCAACGCTACGAGAACAATTGCTGATACGAGCCCTACAATCATACCGGAAATAGCACCCGTTGTATTAAAACGCTTCCAATATATTGTAAATAAAATCACTGGTAGATTTGCACTCGCTGCAACTGCAAATGCTAATGATACTAAAAATGCTACGTTTAATGTTTGGGCAAATAATGCAAGTATGATAGATAATATCGCTACTCCAATAGATGCATACCGAGCCATAGATACTTGCTCTTTTTCCGATGATTTCCCTTTGCGAATGATCTCATTATAAAAATCATGAGCGAATGCTGATGCTGCCGTTAATACGAGACCTGCCACTACAGCCAAAATTGTTGCAAAAGCAATTGCTGATACGAAAGCAAATAAGAAGTCTCCACCTAACGCTTTGGCTAATAAAGGTGCTGCCATATTACCCGCTGGGTTCGCTTTAATAATCGCTTCATTTCCTACAAACGCTGCCGCACCAAATCCTAAGAAAATCGTCATAATATAAAATGCACCAATTAACCATGTCGCATATACGACAGATTGACGTGCAGTTTTTGCATCACGTACTGTAAAAAAGCGGACAAGTATATGTGGTAATCCAGCTGTACCAAGTACTAGTCCTAAATTTAAAGAAAGTGTATCAAGGCCATCCTTATACTTTACACCTGGATTTAAAAATGAATCTTTTAATGGTGTAGCTGTTTTCATTTGGGCAAACATTTCAGTCACGCTGAAGTTGAATTTTGCGAAAACGATAACAGAAATAATAAACGTACCGGCCATAAGTAATACAGCCTTTACAATTTGTACCCAGCTCGTTGCTGTCATACCACCAAAAATAACATACACCGTCATAAGTGTTCCAACGATTAATACAGATGTCGTATATTCAATCCCTAATAATAATTTAATAAGTGCACCCGCGCCAACTAATTGTGCAATCATATAAAAGATAGAAATCGTCATCGTATTAAGAGCTGCAACTCCGCGAACTTTTTTCGCGTCAAAGCGTGCTGCAATCATATCCGCCAAAGTGTACTTTCCTAAATTTCTAAGCGGTTCTGCAACAAGATATAGTACAACTAAATAAGCAACTAAAAAACCGATACTATAAAAGAATCCATCAAACCCAGTTAATGCGATTGCTCCAGCTATACCGAGAAATGAAGCAGCAGACATGTAATCTCCAGCAATGGCCAGACCATTTTGCCAACCAGTTAATCCCCCTCCAGCCGTATAAAATTCACTCGCATTTTTCGTTTTTTTCGATGCAAAATAGGTTATGACGAGCGTACCAAGAACAATAATTAAAAATAGTGCAAATGCAGTAGTATTCAAGTTCAGCCCCTCCCTTTTTGCATATCTTGCAAAATTTTTCGGGAGATTTCATCAAATGATTCTGCTTTTTTGCTATAAATCATACATAGTGCCCATGTCATAATAAATTGGGAAAAAGCAAATACCCACGCCCATGTAACGTCTCCAAATGCAGGTGTATTAAGCACCTTTGAATACGATGTTAGAATAGGTAATGCGATAAAAAAACTAAAAAAGAAAATACTCATTGGAATGATAAACTTCTTTTTCGTATTTAATAACAATTGAAATTCTTCCGACTGAACGACCTCTGTATAATTCACCTCATTTTGCAACTTACGTGCTGACGTATCGTCTCGTTTCATTAACCGATCCCCTCTCTTACTAAAAATACACTTCCCCCTTGCATACCTAAAGACTAAATTTTATAAATATTCAGAAACTTATATTCATTTTAGACAATCCATGCATTCATGCAAAGATTTTTTGATAGACATTTTTCGGCAATTTCCCCTAAATTTTTAATATACTTTTTCAAAATAAAGTGACACCTTACTTATTTATCCTCATTAAGACAAAAGCAGTGCTTAACGCACTACTTTTGTCTTTTTTTCCTTTTCTAAATTACGAGCCGTTTCGCTTAACTCAACATCTTTTCCATCTTTAAGTGTTCCAAATATAAAATCGAATACTGGATTTGAAACACCAAACCAAAACTTTTCGTTTTTATAATGATGTAATATATGTTGTTTTTTTAGCCATCTTCCAAACTTAGTGACGGGACGAATCGGTCTATGAGCAATATAATGTTTCCATTCGTAAACGAGCAGCATAATAATCATTCCGATTCCAAATGAAAGTGCAATAGTAACACTTTTTGTAATACCATATGCTATAAGTAAATATATAGTAAAACTAGGTATACTAAACCATACAGGTAAAAACAAAAGTTTTAAATCATCTGGATATACGTGGTGATCATAATGCAATCTTCTTAACATTTTTAATAGAAATGTGTTTTTAGGTGGCTTTATATGGAATAAAAAACGATGTGTCATATATTCATTAAGTGTATAGAAAACAATCCCAAACATACATGCTAACATGCCAAACCACGTAAAAAATTGCATTTTTAAAATAATAATGAAAATAAATAGAATGCTATACATAATAACAATATCATGTTGTAAAAAGAACTCTTTCCCCACTTTCTTCATCTTGTTTCCCCCTTTTCCAAAAAAACAGCCGCAACATATCGTTACGACTATTTCTTTTCTATTCTTATTCTATTCACTTTACAAATTTGCCTGCTGTTCTATTGCCGAGAAAAAATTGTTTGATCCAAATATATTTTGCTTCGGAATAATATGTTCCACTGCAAACACTGTTACTTCTCCTCTTTGCACTTCTCCAATAATGAGCCCAAATATTTCATGATTTACTGCAAACGTCGGTTGCTTTGTTTGTAACAATCTTGCAGCATTATGAAATACCGCTTCATATAGTGGATTTCTATCAGTAATTTCTTTTCGGATTTTTGGCGCTAACGTAATTATAATTTCTTTTCCGTCAATAGTGGTTCGATACATAAAAATCTCCCCTTCAATCTTATGTGAACAACTGTAAAGCTTTGTATGCAAAATGTATAGAGTAACCTACTAAAATAATACCTGCTCCGGCTGTTATGTAGCCAAGCGCTTTTGGTTTTAATAAAGTTCTTCCAAAATGTACAGAAAAAGCAATATTTAAATTCCATAAAATAATACCAACAATAATGCAAAGACTGTACAAAAAAGCTTCTTGTTTCGTTACCTTCGTAAGTAATGAGCTAAGTGTACTTCCGTATATACCAAACCAAAAAACAAGATTTAATGGATTGGATATCGCAATTAAAAATCCTGCCATAAACGATTGCTTAAGGCCACCTACCTCTTCTTTTTTATATTCCATATTCGATTCGAAAATTCCTTGTTTTACACTTTGAAATCCTAAATAAAATAACAAGAAAAAACCCGTGCAATACATGAAGGCTTGTACATATGTATACATAAACACAGAAGATAAACCGAAATAAATGAGAAGCATAAATAAAACATCTGCAGTCATTCCACCAATTCCAACAACCCAAGCGTGCCAAAAACCACGTTCAATTCCTCGTTTTAACATTTCAATATTAATCGGCCCTACTGGCGCAGCTAATGATATACCTAATACGATTTGCTGTATAATTGCTCCAATCATCGCTCTATCCTTTCTACTCTCTTTACTACTAGTTAATGATGTAATTTTAAAAAATAGACTAGCTTTCATAATAAAATACCCTTTTTTATCCAAAATATACAAAAGAGCCATCTAGATGATGGCTCTTACTTTTCTATCCTATGAAGAAAAGGACATTTCCCTTTTATTGGCTCTACATCGTCTCCTATGAAATATTGTTTCCATTCACGATGCTCTGGGTCACCATAATGACTAATGTTAGGATGTTTCGGCAATTGATCCCACTTTTCAACTCGCTCACGGACCATTTGTCTTGAATATGCTCCTTTAGGACGATCTCCCTCTAATCCATCAAAAATAATGCGTGGCTGAAACCCAATAACGAGAGAATTCCCTAAATGTCTAGTTTTTCGTTGTTTATAAGCTGGCGCATTTCCAAATGCGAATATTGGCTCACCACCAAATGAAAATTCCCATAAATAATGGTCTGGGTCTTCAGGAATTTGCTTTGGCCATGCTTGATTATCGTTTTCATGTAAATACTGTAACACTTTCCAAAAAGAATCACGGTAATATTCGAGTGAATGTTCTTCACATTCCGGTTCTACAAAAAGGAAAAAGCCCCTTCTTACAATCGGTCTCTCTTTCATTAACTCTAAAAAAGATAACATTGTATGCGGCAAATGACTCCAATCATTATGAGAAAGAAATGAATAACGAAGTTCATTCTTTTTCAAAGCTGTTAAACCGAAATAACATGGAAAAGTTGGTTCTAACACAACATTTGAAAAAATCTCAAATTCTTTTGCAACCCAATCCGGTATGTCGGTTCTCGTTCTCATTCCTTCATTATCTAATAAGTAAGACTTATTCATTCTTTCACCTCATTATGTATAGCATTCAATTAAGAATATTACATACCCGGCTTGTCCTATACCTATTTAAAAATTTGACTGGAAAATTATTTAAAAATACAAAAAAATAAAATCGCTTACTTGACTAAATTCTCCCAATTCGTGTATATTTAAATTAATCATTTAGCAGAATATTCAAGAATATAGCATTTTTAGTTTATATTATTTTTTTAATGAATTTCACTAAATGAAAATAGTAAACGCTTTTAGGAGGAATTGTAACATGCAAGGAAAAGTAAAATGGTTTAACAACGAAAAAGGTTTTGGATTTATCGAAATGGAAGGCGCTGACGATGTATTCGTACATTTCTCTGCTATTCAAGGAGACGGCTACAAAGCTTTAGAAGAAGGTCAAGAAGTATCTTTCGACATTACTGAAGGTAACCGCGGACCTCAAGCTGCTAACGTAGTAAAACTTTAATCCAACATATAACAGGAGGTTGCCTTACTTGGTAACCTCCTTTGTTATTCCTTTGTATATTTCCGTTTTACAGAGCAAAAACTATGTGAAATGCGCACTATACAAAGGAGGAATTATTAATGGGATCAGAATTAAATGATTTTGAAGAAGTGAAATTCCGTGTAGAAACAGCACAAAAAATGGTAGGATCAGCAACAATTTCAATGGATCCAGATACATTAGAGCATGCTACTACTGCTGTAGAAGCAGCTCGCTCTCAGCTTGAAATTATGAAATCTGTTGCAACTGATTTAGATGAGCCATTTTTAATGAATGAGGAAAAGAAATTAAATAAATGTGAGCATCAACTAAACGAAGCAAGACACTAAAAAACATCCAGAGAATTTTCTCTGGATGTTTTTTCATGACAACTGTTCTCCATACTTTTTCAATGTTTCTCCAACTGTACATTGCCGTATACAAAATGAATGGGCATAATATTTACTATTTGTCTTTCGATTATGTTCTCGCAAGAAACATCCTTCACAATACGTTTCTAATAAGTCATTTACCTCTGTAATGAGTTGCTTTTTATCCACCTTTGCACCTCTCTATTCAGTTATTTCTTTATGACTATCAATAACTGTTCCTTCCAATGCTTGCGTAGCTAATTGATGTGCTTCTTTATTTTGTTTTCTAGATATTGGTTCACATATAAGTTTTAATTTCATTTGCTTCGCCTTTTGTTCAATTTGATCTAAATAATGGTTTAAATGCTCATCATAACAAGGCCATTCTCCGGCTAATTGCTGCAGTACAACTTGAGAATCACCGCGAAGTGTGACTGCTTCATACTTAATCCCTAATTCCTCGAGTATATTCATACCGTATAGTAACGATGCATATTCCGCTTCATTATTATCATATATACCTTCTATATATGCATTGCGGCGAATCCGGTAGTTTGTATTTCCTTTTTTATAATACACACATATACCAACGCCAGCTTCTTTCGTTTGCACATCATACCCCCCATCAAAATAAACGAGTATTTCTTGGGGATCTTCCTCTACTTGCTTACTTAACTTTTTCATCTCTTTTAATGACCATTCTGCGTCCATTTCATCATAAAATGAAATTTCTTTTACTCTTCCTGTTTTCTCAAAATCCTCTGCAAATTGAAGTACTTCTTCTATGTTCATATACTCTGTTGTTAATTCCGTCTGCAATCCGCGCTTCGTTTTATACAACCAATGAATTTTATATTTCATACTACATTCCCCTTATGTAAGACTTCTTATTTATCCGGCTAATTGAAGCCTCACTTTATTTTATTATATTTTATCAAGAGTCACAGTATTATATTCAATATAATCACATACAAAAAGAGCCATCCTATATAAGGAATAGCTCTTTCATCTATTACATAAATCTTTCAAATTGTACTCGCTTATTAATCCAGTACATTACAGGCATACCGATCGCCATTACTACGAATTCACCTGCTGCACATGTTAACCAAGTCCACATAAATGGTAGGTCAAATGCAAGATGAAGTTCAATTGCAATCATAAACATTGTAATCGTAAAGATAACTGTATTAAAAATCATACGAGCCCAAACACCTTTAATAAATCGCATAGAAATAATCGTTGCAACTAATGCAAGAATAGATTGCCCTACTCCAAATACTAAATCATAAGCGATCATAGGTGAGAAAAAGAGATTCGTTAAAAATACACCTAATACAATTCCGTAAATTGCTTTCTTGTTAAATACAACGAGATGATTAAACATCTCTGAAATACGAAACTGTACATTCGTAAAGCCAAATGGCTGAATAAGCATAGAAACAGCAATATATAATGCCGCTAAAATACCATTACCGACTAATGTTCTAATATTCATGACAAAATCTCCTTAGTTTTTTTACGTGGGATGGTTTCGAACCACGTTATTCTTTTTTTTAGCAACAAGATTATATTTTACGTGGTAGCCCCTCTTTCGTCAATAGATTTCCTATCATAAACTACCTTTTTCCTTTTAGACAACGTATAATGAAACATATGAAAGATTTAGGAGGTTTCACTTCATGACAGCAACAATTCAAAATGAAAAAGTGATCGTTTCCATTTCTGACAAAGGTGCAGAATTACAGAGCGTTCGCTTAAAAGAAGACAACATAGAATATTTATGGCAAGGTGATTCTACTTATTGGGGACGCCGTGCACCAATTTTGTTCCCAATTGTCGGTCGATTAGTAGATAATACATACTACGTAGACGGTAAACCATATTCATTAACACAACACGGTTTCGCTCGTGATCTTACTTTCTCTGTGAAAGAACAAAGCGAAACAAAGATCACTTATATCGTTACTAGTAATGAAGAAACATTAAAAAAATACCCATACGAATTCGAATTACTCGTTTCTTATGAGCTAGATGGACAAAGTGTTCATGTAACATATGAAGTAAACAATCCTACTTCTAAAGAAATGTTCTTCTCAATCGGCGCACATCCTGGATTCAACTTCCCTTTATTGGACGGTGAATCATTTACAGATTATCACTTATCGTTTAATGGTTCGGAACGCTTAGAAACAAGCGTATTAGAAGGACCTTATCTTTCAAACAAAAAGCAATTAATCGCTGAAAATACGACTGAATTGCCACTTACATACGATTTATTCAAAAATGATGCACTTATTTTTGAACATATGAATACGAATGAAATTTCGATTCGTTCTCATAAACATAATAAATTTGTAAAAGTAGAATTTGATGGATTTCCATTTGTCGGCGTATGGACACCAGGGGATAACGCACCTTTCTTATGTATTGAACCTTGGTATGGAATCGCTGATGAAGTAAATCCAGCAAAAGGTTTCAAGGACAAAAAGGGAATTCAATCTTTACAAGCGAATGAAACATTTACATGTCGTTACAGCATCACAATCGGATAACTACTCTATCCCCTACTTCAAAAAATATTTAAGTAGGGGATAATCTTATAATTTGGAGGTTTCTCATTTTGATTGAAGTATATATTGATGGTGCATCAAAAGGAAATCCTGGTCCTTCTGGTGCAGGAGTGTTTATTAAAGGCGTTCAGCCGCCTGTACAATTATCAGTACCACTTGGAACAATGTCCAATCATGAAGCAGAATACCGCGCTTTACTTCTAGCATTAAAATATTGCATTGAGCATAATTATAGCACTGTCTCTTTTCGTACAGATTCGCAGCTTGTTGAGCGGGCTGTTGAAAAGGAATACGCAAAAAATAAAATATTTGCACCTCTTTTAGATGAAGCACTACAGTACATAAAAAACTTCAATCTCTTTTTTATTAAGTGGATTCCAAGTAGTCAAAATAAAGTAGCTGATGAATTAGCTAGAAAAGCTATCTTACAAAATTAACGGGGGTATGAGTGTGAAAAAAGAGTGGATTGCTCCTCTTGCTTTATTATTTGTCTCTTTTATTTGGGGAGCTACGTTTGTTGTCGTTCAAAACGCTATGTCTTTCGTTGGTCCATTTACGTTTAATGGTATTCGTTTTTTATTCGCTGGAATTATTTTATTATTCGTTCAAATTATTTTCTCACAGAAAACTTCAAAACAAGAATTAAAACATAGTAGTTTAGCTGGATTAATAGTTGGGTTCTTCTTATTTGTCGGCTATTTATTACAAACATTTGGCTTACTTTATACAACTTCTTCAAAAGCAGGTTTCTTAACTGGGCTAAGCATTGTTATGGTCCCAATCTTATCCTTTATCTTTTTAAAACAAAAAGCCACCATTTTCATCGTACTTGGTATTGCTGTAGCTACAACAGGTTTGTACTTATTAACAGCTGCTGATTCTTTCCAATTAAATATAGGAGATATACTTGTTCTTGGTTGTGCAGTCGCTTTCGCTGCCCATATTCTTATTAACGGCTTCTTTTCTAAAAAAATATCACCTTTATTATTAAGCACATCTCAAGTATTAGCTGTTGGTATATTTTCTTCTATTTGCGCTTTCTTGTTTGAAGATTGGGAAAAGTTATTTTCAGTATCACTATGGACGAATCAATCCTTTTTATTCGCACTCTTTCTAACTGCCCTGTTTGCAACATCTATTGCTTTTTTCATTCAAACATCGGCACAAAAACACACTTCTCCAACGAGAGTAGCAATTATTTTCGCAATGGAGCCCGTTTTTGCTGCATTAACAGGCGTTCTCGTTGCAAATGAACAACTTTCTATTTCTGCTATTATCGGATGTCTATGTATTTTTCTAGGCATGATTTTTGTTGAATTACCTTCCAAAACAAAAAAAGAAGCGCAGGCTGCGTGAAGTTACGCTTGTAACTTCCGCATAAAAGCCTTAGCGCTTTTTTTATCTGTAATTTCTTCCTCTTTCAATCGTTCTAATAACGCAACGAAATAACTACCATCAAACTGCAATTGATGTTTAATTGTCGCTTCTATTGCTGCGTTCACAATCCCATCAGACGCACCAGTATATCCTTGTCCAAACATAATAAACCCTTGTGCTTCCTCTGATAATTTAAATCCTTTCGTATGTAAGAATGAAAGATAATCTTCTACTGTTTGCATGTTATTCCCACCTACTCAAAAATTCTCCATCTCCTATCATACATGTTTTTACACGCTATGAGAATTAAATTTCTTTGACAACTTTGTAAATCAATCTTCTACTTCTCTTACAATGGAGGATTTTCTAACAATCTGAAGGAATATGTACAGTGGAACTTATTTCATATTAAAGGGGAGACACGATGAAACAAGCACTATTAATTATCGACGCTCAGCAAGAATTAATTGATGGAAATGAGCAAGAAAATGAAGTTTTTCGTAAAACCGAGCTATTATCTACACTAAATATAGCCCTCCAGAAAGCAATAGATTCAAATGCTCTTATTGTTTTCGTAAGAGATATCGATGTTGCTTCTGGTAGTGGCGAAGGATTTGAAGTACATAATCAAATTCAAGTACCCCAGTCTGCAATCTTTATTAATAAAGCAGCAACCAATTCATTCTACGGTACTTCTTTACTTGAACTTTTAAAAGAAGAAAACATTAATCATATTGTTATAGGCGGATGTAAAACAGAACATTGCATTGACACTGCCGTTAGGACAGCAACTGTACAAGGATTTGACGTTACATTAATTAAAAACGGTCATTCAACAACTGATTCTAACGTATTGTCTGCAGAACAAATTATTGGTCATCACAATAAAACTTTACACGGTCATTATAACGTTGATCATTTTTCTATGGTGCGAGATATCGAGAAAGACCTCTTTCAGCCGACTCATGACCAATATCGTGATTAAATTGGCTCAAAAAAGAATCCTTCATTTAAAAGGGTTCTTTTTTATCCAAAAATTTGCGCTGCAATACTATATAGTTCACTAT
The DNA here is from genome assembly GCF_050172015.1 of Bacillus sp. GMa5/1. Taxonomy (NCBI): domain Bacteria; kingdom Bacillati; phylum Bacillota; class Bacilli; order Caryophanales; family Bacillaceae; genus Bacillus; species Bacillus sp. GMa5/1. The sequence continues at coordinate 13,737 of NZ_JBNLYC010000046.1, forward strand.
TTCTTTTTAATAACCGATTACTATTTTTCATCATAATTGGTGGTGTATTCACCTTTTTAAAACCAGCAATCTCTAATTCTTTCATGAAATCGTTCTTTCCTTCTGGTACATCCATTCTTAATTTTCCATTATGCCCTCTTGCTAAATCATGTACTATTCTCATTGCCATCTCATTATTTTTAGCAACGACTGGTCCTATTATTTTATTTTCTGGCGTTTGTATACTTATACCGTATCCTACTACATTTTCTTTCGTATCCTTTACAACGACACACTGCTCACTTTGCACAATTCTTTTCTTTAAAAACTCTTTTCTATTTGTTCCAAACGCATATTCATCTATTTTTATTATTTTTTCTAAATCACCCTCTTCATAATTCATCACATAATCTTCATTTCTTACACAATAATCTTTCGCATTGTATGAGTTACATATGTATTTAGAAACATAACTTACTGCCCTAAATCCTAACTTTTCATATAAAGGTTTCCCTTCATCCGTAGCAATCAGCATAATTGGAGTATGAGCTGATACGCTTTTAACGCACGCTTCCGTTATTATCTTTCCAATCCCTCTCCCCTTATAATCTGGATGTACAATCACCATTCCGATAGACGCTAATTTCTCCCCATATAATATTATTGCCGCGCTAGCAATAAGTTCCTTTCTCTCATTCCAAACACCGTATACAATCCCTGCGTTAAAAATAGTCTCAATTTCTTCTCTGTTATAATCCCACCCAATATAAGAAGATAATGATACAATATTACCTGTTTTTTCTTCCCTAAGACGCTCCACTCTAATTTCCAATTCAATCATACTCCATCCCCTTATCTAGACATTTAAATCATTATTATCAAATCAACTTGTACATGTTTCCATTTATTTATCACACACATATCCTATTTTGACCAAGACTATATTGGAAATGAGGTGACAACATGCCCATTACGAATCGATTTTCTACCACCACTAACGGCGCACTCGCTATTACAGGTAATACTTTAGGCTTAAGTAAGATCAGCAATCAAAACCGTGCTGGTACAATCGGGGCAATTGGTGCATTTGCAACTACAAATACTGCTTTACAAGTACCTACTTTTCCTGCTGGTACAACGTTAAACTATACACAAAATAGTTCTACCGCTATTTTAAATATCCCTGCTGGTAGTACTATTCTTTACGCAGAACTCGTTTGGGGTGGAAACTATTTATCTCGTGATCAAAACATTACAAGTGTATTAGGAAACCCAGTTTCTTTTACAACACCTGTTTCAACATACTCGATTACTCCTTCAGCTGTTACGGCTTCAAATCAAACTTTCGTTTCAAACTCTATTACATTTGGCTTTTACACTCGTTCAGCAGACGTAACAACTCTTATTCAAGCGGGAGGTGCTGGTTCCTATACTACAGGAGCGGTTCCTGGACTTGTAGATCCTATAGATGCTTCTAATGGAACAATTAATTCGGCTGGATGGACACTTATCGTCGCTTATCAAAACGGGACATTGCCAGCAAGAAACTTAACCATTTATGTAGCTGGTAACCGTGTTTCTGCAGAAACTGGTAGTGCCGATGTATCTGTTTCTGGATTTTTAACACCTTCAGGAGGACCAGTAAGCGGGAGATTATTTTTAAGTTCTACCGAAGGAGATGCAGATTTAACCGGGGATCAAGCTTTATTTGGACCAAATTTCAGTTCATTAAATGCTTTATCTGGACCAAACAATGCTATAAATAATTTCTTCGGTTCTCAAGTTAATAATGCTGCAGGAAACTTAGATACAACAGGGACATTTGGAACGCGAAATCAAAGTGCTTCTACAAGTACAAACATCTCCGCAGGAAGACAGGGCTGGGACATTACTTCCATTGATATTTCTCCTTATTTAACAAACTCACAAGTATCCGCCGCAATCCGTTTAACTACTAACGGAGACGCATATATGTTAAATACAGTAGGCTTACAAATTAATATAAACTCACCAAATATACAAGCGACGAAAAGCGTGAATAAAAGTGTTGCTGCAATTGGAGATATTCTCACTTATACAGTTACTATCCCTAACACCGGGCTTCTTCCTGCCAATAACGCTATTTTTATAGATAGTCTCCCTAGCAGTACTTCTTTTATACCCGGCACTGTAACAGTAGATAACGTACCACAAACAAATGCAAATCCTGCGGCTGGTATATCTCTTGGAACAATTAATAATGGTGCTTCTCGTACAGTAACTTTCCAAGCTACTGTCGTTTCTCTTCCAAGTCAAAATCCTATCTCTAACACTGCTAATATTACATTTCAATATACACCAATCGCCGGAGGAACAACTTTTAATGGTCTTGCAACAAGCAACTCTGCTGGAACACAAATTAACCTCGCAGATATTAATGGAACAAAATCAGTTAACAAACTTTTTACCGATATTGGTGAAACATTAACTTACAGTATTGCCTTAGCTAATATAGGAAATATCGCTGCAACGAATGTGATATATACGGATCCGATTCCTAGCGGGACTACTTTCATTTCAGGGAGTGTAACTGTGAACGGAGTTACTCAAGCTGGAGCAAATCCCGCTAATGGTATATCAATTGGGTCAATTGCCGCAAATTCCACTACTACTATTTCATTCCAAGTACTCGTTCCTTCTATCCCTCAAACAAACCCAATATTAAATAGTGGAACAACAACATATCAATACATTCCTGTACCTAATCAACCAGCAGTAAGTGGGACTGATAAGACAAATATTGTCTCCACTCAAGTGAATAATGCTACTGTAACAATGACGAAAGCAGTAGATAAAAATTTTGCAGATATTGGTGATACACTAACGTACACCGTTTCCTTTACAGCTACAGGTAATACAAATGCGAACAATGTTATTTTTACAGATGTCATCCCTACTGGAACAACTTTCGTTCTAAACAGTTTAACAATAGATGGCACGACACAAGTGGGCGCAAATCCCGCTAACGGCGTGAATATTGGATCCATCCCAAGCGGCACAACAAAAAATGTTGCATTTCAAGTAGTAGTAAATACAATACCCGCGTCAAATGTCGTATCTAACGGATCAAGTGCTTCTTATCAATATACCGTCAACCCTAGCCAATCACCCGTTACAAAAAACATTTCTTCTAATCTCGTTTCCACTCAAATTAACAATGCGAATGTAACATTAACAAAATCAACTAACAAACAATTTGCCACAATTGGCGAAACGATAAGTTATACAATCCTTATTACAAACAGTGGAAATACGGCCGCTAATAACGTTCAACTAACAGACCCACTTCCAAATGGAACGATATTAACTCCTGGTACTGTAACACTAAACGGAGTTTTGCAAAATGTAGATTCTCTCGTCGCTTTACCTATCGGTACAATTCCTGGCGGGGCTACTTTTACCCTTTCTTTCCAAGTAACAGTCATCAATATTACGACCCAAAATCCTATCATTAATAATGCCTTCGCTTCTTATCTATATACTGTAAATCCAAATTTGCCACCGACTTCAAAGACAGCAAATTCTAATTCTGTTACATCAACAATTAGACTAGCAAATCTCCATGCTAATAAATCTGTAGATAAAACGTTTGCGGAAGTTGGCGATGTATTAACTTACACCTTCGCTCTTACTAACGATGGGAATGTTGCAGCGAACAATGTATTACTATCCGATTCAATTGCGAATGGAACCGCCTTTGTACCAAATAGCGTTATAGTTAACAGTGTTACTCAACCAGGCGTTACACCAACTAGCATCAATATTGGTAGCATCAATGCTAATACTACAATTACAGCTTCATTCCAAGTAGTAATAACTAGCATTCCAAATCCAAACCCTATTTCAAATAGCGCTTCCATCTCCTATAACTTTATTGTTGATCCAAACGCTTCACCTGTAAGTAAGAACACTACTTCAACCACTACATTTACTCAAGTAAACGATGCAAATGTCATTTCAGCCAAAACAGTGGATCGAGCGTTCGCTACCGTAGGAGATATATTAACTTATACTGTTACTTTGACGAATGCAGGAAGTGTTTCTGCTGATAGTCCTACTTTCGTAGATACGAATCCAGACGGTACTACCTTTATTCCAAACACTTTTCTTATTAATGGTGTACTCCAAAATAACGCAGATCCAAATATAGGTGTTCCACTACCTTCCATTGCTGCTAACGGCTCACTTACCGTCTCTTATCAAGTAACCGTCACCTCTTTACCAATACAAAACCCAACGATAAATTCATCTAGTACACAGTATAGTTTTATTCTAAATCCGGGCGATCCACCAACTGTAGAAACATCTGTAAGTAACACTGTAAGTACACAAATTAATTTAGCAAATGTAGTGATTGTCAAAGAAGTAGATTTAACTATCGCCGATGTCGGGCAACCAATCACATATACAATTTCTTTAGCTAATCTTGGAAATACTATAGCAAATAATGTTATTTTTACCGATATAATCCCTAATGGCACCACAATCGTACCAAATAGTATTTTTATAGGTGGTGCTTTACAACTAGGTGCAGACCCTAGTACCGGTCTTCAAGTCGGCTCCATTCCTTCAGGTGGTTTTACAACGATTGTTTTTCAAATAAGTGCAAATGGGCTACCTTCACCAAACCCAATTCAAAACAGCGCTTCACTTCAATATAGCTTTATCGCTGATCCAAATTTACCTGCTCTTGTTAGAAACGCTGCTAGCAATATAGTAACTACACAAATTAATACTGCTAATATCGTTGCTACAAAACTAACGAGTACAAACTTCGCTGATGTTGGTGATGTCATACTATATGCGACTATTTTAACAAATAACGGGAATATCCCTGCTGCTAATGTAACGTTTACAGATATCATTCCAGCGGGTACCCTCTTCATTCCTAATACTGTAACGATTAATAATGTCCCTGTAGCTAACGCAAATCCTGCTACCGGCATTTCAATTGGTACAATAGGAGCGAATTCATCACGCACCGTTGCATTCCAAGTTTTTGTACCAACTATCCCTGCTGTAAATCCAATTACAAATCAATCAGGCACAACATTCCAATATACGTATGATCCATCCAAACCTGCTGTGATGCAGATGGTTGCTTCTAACACTGTACAGACAACTATTAATAACGCCTCAATTGCCGCTACTAAATCTGCAGATAAACAGTTTGCTAACGTAAATGATATTATTACGTACACGACTACTTTAACGAATAACGGGAACACACTTGCATCAAATGTAATATTTACAGATGTAATTCCAAACGGGACATCATTTATTGCTAATAGTGTTACTGTAAACGGGAATACACTGCCTAATGTAAATCCAGCAAGTGGAATTGCCATTGATCCAATAAATCCGAATGCAAATACGCTCATCTCGTTCCAAGTACAAGTAAATTCTATCCCGAATCCAAATCCACTCCCGAACCAAAGCAATACAACGTACCAGTACGTCGTAGATCCTAACTTACCTCCAGCATCCGCCAATACGTTAAGTAACGTAATAACAACTCAAATTAATAACGCTACTATTGTCGCTACTAAGTCTGTGAATACACCGACAGCTGCAATTGGCGATATCGTTACCTATACGATTGCAGTAACAAATACAGGTAATACTCCTGCTAGTGCGACTGTTTTAACGGATGGGCTTGGTGCAGGAGCTTCATTTATCCAAAACTCCGTAACGATCAATAATGTCCCACAACCAGGATTAGATCCATCACTTGGTATTCACTTGGCAGATATTTCGCCAGGGGATACTGTATTTATTACTTTTCAAGCACAAATTTTAGCGATACCACCTAGTGGCACATTAACAAATAATGCTCTTGTAAATTATGAATATACCGTGAATCCCAACCAATCACCTGCCGTCAATAGTACAATTACGAATACAACGGTTACTCCAATTATTGATGCTACTCTTTCTATAAATAAAACTGTCAATTCAACATTCGCTACTATTGGAGATACACTTACTTTCACTTCTACCATTACTAATTCCGGTAATACTACCGCAAACAATATTATTTTTACAGATGTAATTCCAAATGGTACAACGTTTATTCCAAATAGTTTTACGGTAAATGGAACAACTATTACTAATGCAAATCCACAAAACGGTATCAATATTGGTAACTTGAATTCAAATGCATCTGCTACACTCAGTTTTCAAGTAAACATTACAACACTTCCAAACCCGAATCCAATCCCGAACAAATCATTGCTTCAATATAGCTTTATTGTAGATATAAATGAACCGCCAGTTTCACGAACAGTTCAATCTAATAAAACTTTTACACAAGTAAATACTGCTTCCGTTATCGCAACAAAAACTGCAAGCAGTGCTTTTGCTGCTGTTGGAGATACAATTACGTATACAACTATCCTCACCAATAGCGGAAATACTTCAGCAAACACACCTGTTTTTATCGATATATTACCACCTGAACTTTCATTCGTTCCTGATAGCGTACAAATTAATACAATCCCACAACTTGGATTTAGACCAGATAGCGGAATCTCTTTAGACTCAATTCCAGTTGGAGGAACGACAACAATTAGCTTTCAAGCTATCGTTGGCTCAATACCAGCTACAAACCCAACTTTGAACCAATCTAGCACAACATACTCGATCATTATTGATCCTACCCAGCCGCCGGTGACAGAAACAGCTACAAGTAATCCAACTTTAGTTCAAATTAACGAAGCGATTATTCAAGCAACGAAAAGTGTAGATCGACTATTTTCTGACGTAGCACCTGGAAATTCATTTTTAACGTATACTGTTTTATTGGATAATATAGGAAACGCAACTGCTACGAATATCATTTTTACAGATCCGATTCCAAATAACACAGTATTTATAGAAGATAGCGTTCGAGTAGGCGGAGTTTTATTGCCTGGAGTAAATCCAGCGAATGGGATACCGATTGGGGATATTATTGCTGGAGATTTTATAAACGTTACCTTCCGTGTGCAAGTAGTTAGCATTCCAAATCCAATTTTCACAATTGGACCAGGCGGACCAAACTCACCGGTTGTAAACAGCGCTTCCATTAATTATCAATTTATGACAGGTCCAAACTTACCACTCGTTTCAAGAAGTACGACGTCCAATCCAGTTTCGACACAAATAAATTCTGGGGAAATTGTGGCAATCAAATCTGTAAATAAAACTTTCGCAACAATTGGCGATACAATTTCTTATACAATTACATTAAGTAACCCTGGAAATGTCACTTCACAAAATATAATTTTTACGGATACTTTACCTGATGGAACGACATTCATATCTGGCACTCTTACAAACGATTCTGGTACACAGCAAATCGGAAATCCAGCTAACGGAATTCAGATTGGAAATATAAACCCAAATGGAACGGCCGTGATTACTCTTAACGTACTTGTTACAAACATTCCAAGTATAAATCCAATTTCTAATTCTAGCTCTGTACAATTTGCACATGTGGTCGATCCTAGCCAACCTGCCGTATCACAAACAAATGTATCTAATGCAGTTTCGACAACTATCAATAGCGCAATTTTAACAACCAAAAAAAGTGCTGATAAATCTATCGTTTCAGTTGGAGATACGATTACGTATACAACTACTATTACAAATACCGGAAATACAGCCGCAACGAATATTACTTTCACAAGCGCTATTCCAGCTAGCACTACCTTTATACCAAATTCAGTCACAATAAATGGCGTTCAGCAGTCTAGTGCGCAACCAGCACTTGGAGTAAACATACCAAATATCGCTCCTGGTGAAACAGTAACTGTTACTTTCCAAGTAAATGTTATTTCTGTTCCCCCTTCCAGTTCAATTATGGGTAATGACACAATTTTATATTCTTATACTGTTAATCCAAACAGCGCTCCTGCTACTACCTCTACTTCAACGAATATTGCTACAAATCCTGTATTAGATGCTATGATAACGATGGTAAAATCGGTCGATCAAACCCTTGTAACACTAGGCGATACCATAACCTATACGACAATTTTAACGAATAACGGTAATACAAATGCAACTAATATTACTTTCACGGATCTTATACCAAATGGTACAACATTTATTACTAATAGCGTTACAATAAATGGACTCACACAAATTGGATTGAATCCTAATACAGGCATAACGATTGGATCAATTGCCCCTAACAGCTCAATATCTATAGCATTTCAAGTGACCGCTACTTCTACCCCTGTTCAAAATCCTATTGCCAATTCCGCTACTGCTTCTTACACATTTATCGCTGATCCCAATGCACCTATTGTTTCAAGAAACGTTACTTCAAACACAGTGTTTACTACGATTAATACAGCTAACATTCTTTCATTAAAACAAGTCGATAAATCCTTTAGTCGTATTGGAGACACACTCACTTATACTGTCGCTTTAACAAACAATGGAAACTCATCTGCACAAAATGTTATATTCACAGATACCGTGCCAAGTGGAACTACATTTATTGCAAACACATTTTCTATTAATGGAGTTCCTCAAAGTGAGGCGGATCCATCGAACGGTGTGAATATTGGGATAATAACAGCCGGGACTACAGTAACAGTTTCGTTCCAAGTTACTGTTACATCATTACCAACCGAAAACCCAATTGTAAATTTCTCATCAACATCGTATCAATTAGTCTCACCACCTGACTCAGAAACTTCAATTAGTAATCCTGTTTCAACACAGATTAAAGAAGCCATATTATCTATGACGAAAAATGAAAGTGTATCCTTTGCAGATATCGGGCAAACTGCTTTTTATACTACTTCTATTACCAATATAGGCAATACCGATGCAACTAATATTGTATTCACAGATGCATTACCAAGTGGACTCACATTTGTTCCTAACACATTAACTGTCGATGGTGTTTTACAACCTAACGCGAATCCAAATACAGGTGTATTACTTGCAACACTTCCACCAAATGAAATATATAGTATCGTCTTTCAAGTTACAGTGAACAGCATTCCTCCTAGTAACCCTGCACCAAATACAGCATCAACCACGTATGAGTTTACTGTTAATCCAAGTAATCCGCCGGCATCGAGTGCAGCTACTTCCAACACTACACTTCTTCAAATAAACAACGCAACTATTATTACCACAAAAACAGCAAATCTTACTTTTGCGGACATTGGTAATACAATAACATTTACACTTAACCTTCCTAATACCGGGAATGTGACCGCAACTGATGTAACTATTATCGATATTCTTGATAGCAATTTAAGTTTCGTTCCAAATAGTTTCACAGCTAATGGGCAAACCATTCCAAACGCCGATTTATCAACTGGTGTAAATATTGGTTCCATTAATGGTGGTAATACGGCAATCGTTACATTCCAAGCAACTGTTATTACACTTCCAACACTTAATCCCATTTCTAACTCTGCTTCTACCACATATCATTATGTCGTTGATCCTAGCCAGCCACCTATTACAACTTCCAATCAATCTAATACAACGACAACACAAATTAATAGCGCTATCCTTACTGCACAAAAAAATTCAAATGTATCTACGGTAGATATCGGGCAGGATATTACCTACACCGTTACAATTACAAATAGCGGAAATGTGAGTGCAACGAATGTTATTTTTACCGACCTTATTCCAGACGGAACTTCCTTTGAACCGAATAGCTTTACACTGAACGGAACTAGCATCCCAAATGCAGATATCATTACAGGCGTTCCAATCGGTGATATCGCGCCAAACGAATCTGTCATCGCAGCATTTCACATTATCGCCAATGAAATTCCGCCTATAAATCCAATTACTAATCAAGCTAGCGTTAGCTTTCAACATATCGTTAATCCAGCTAATCCTCCAGTTTCAAAAAATATTATTTCTAACAACGTTACAACAAAAATTGAAAGTGCTATTTTAAATACTATTAAAATAGGAGATAAAACTTTTGCAACGATTGGTGATACGATTACGTATACAACGACTATTACGAACACAGGCAATATTCCTGCTAACAACGCTATATTCTCAGACCCTTTACCATCGTGGACACAATTTGTTGCAGGATCAGTTATTGTTGATGGCACTCCATTACCATCCGCTTCGATTATTAACGGTGTTGGCATAAATACAATCAGTCCAAATCAAACTGTTACAATCATATTCCAAGTACAAATCGTAAGTAATCCAACAACGTTCACACCTGAACTCCAAAACTTAGGATTTGTTAACTTCCAATATAACGTAGGCAATGCATTACTGGCTCAGCCTGGCAATGTGGAAACGAATGTCTTCGTTACTTCTATTAATACAGCCATACTTTCAGCTGTAAAAACTGCTAATACAGCCTTTGCAAATATTGGAGATACGATCACTTATACAGTTTCGATTCAAAATAACGGCAATACAAACGCTACGAATGTAAATTTCTCAGACCCAGTTCCAACTGGAACGACCTTTGTTGAAAATAGTTTTGCTGTAAATGGAAGTACCATTCCAGGCGCAAATCCAAATAACGGAGTGAATATCGGAACAGTTAGCGCAGGTAGTTCCTTAACCGTTACTTTCCAAGTCATAGTTACATCTACTCCACCTTCAAATCCGATTACAAACGTAGCATCTATTCAATACGCATTCATCGTTGATCCGGCCTCTCCTCCTGTTACAGGCACGATAAATTCTAATAGCGCTTCAACACAAATTAATAACGCGACTGTTACAACTGTTTTACAAGCAAATCGTTCAATTGTATCTATCGGGGATGTAATTACGTATACAGCAACATTAACGAATACTGGAAACTTCCCTGCAAACTCTGTATTACTCATTAACGGAGTTCCTGAAGGAGCATTATTTGTTCCAAATAGTGTTACGCTCAACGGGATTTCACTTCCAGATGCAAGTCCAACTCTCGGTATTCCAGTTGGTATTATCGCACCAGGTGATTCCGCTACTATTACGTTCCAATTTCTTGCAAGTTCTATTCCACCGCAAGGAGCGATTATAAATCAAGCACTTACAAGTTACACGTATATTGTCGATCCAAGTCAACCTCCTGTTACAGCAACATCCTCGTCTAATACGGTTAATACAGCTGTTGTTGATGCATCGTTATCCGTAATTAAAAGTACAGATTCTCTCGTACAATCTACTGACGGTACAATCACTTACACAGTAGTCGTTCAAAATAACGGAAATACTACTGCAAATACAGTTACTTTAACAGATTTGGTCCCAGAAGGAACTGCATTTATTCCGAATAGCGTTACCATTAGTGGTGTTTCTGTTCCAGGTGCCGATCCTAACGTAGAAATACCATTAAACTCCATCACACCGTCAGAAATCGTCACTGTAACATTCCAGGTTATCGTTCAATCTATACCAAGCGTGAACCCAATTTCTAATACAGCCCGTATTGACTATACTTTTATCGCCGATCCAACTGCTCCTATCATCTCTCGAACAATTACGTCTAATCCTGCTTTCACACAAATTTCGGATGCAACTATCCTTTCTTTAAAAGCAGTCAATGCACCTCAAACAACAACAGGTGATATTTTGACTTACACAATAACACTAGAAAATACCGGAAATATTCCAGCTACGAATCTCATATTTTCAGATACGATTCCCCAAGATACTACATTCGTAGAAAATAGTTTTACACTTAATGGAACAACTATACTTGGTGCCAATCCAAATGTAGGTGTTACTTTACCTACCTTAGCAGCAAACGCTACTCACCTTATTTCGTTCCAAATTCTTATTAAAGATTCATTCTCGCGAGAATCGATTACAAATCAATCCAATACAACATATACAATCCAACCAGACCCAGGGCAATCGCCTATTACTGAAACATCTACTAGTAATATCGTCATTACAAATTTCGTGCAAGCACAATTGACAATTACAAAAACATCCAATCCAACAACTGTAGATATTGGCGGAACTATACTTTATATTTCTGAAGTGAAAAATATCGGTAATGTTGACGCAATAAATATTGTTTTCACAGATTCTATCCCAGCTGGGACTACATTCGTTCCCGATAGTGTCACAATTAACGGTGTCCTTCAGCCAGGTGTAAATCCTGAAAACGGAATACCGATTGGAACAATTCCAGCTAACAGTTCCAAAACGATACTATTTCAAGTGCAAACAAATAATCCACCTACTGAAACCGAAATTGTAAATCAATCTTCAGCAACTTACCAATATGTAAGTATCCCTACAGCCCCACCAGTGAATCGCTCTGCAAATTCTAACATTGTTACAACATCACTTCAAAACGCAAATATTATTTCTGTTAAAAGCGCGGATGTAACTTTCGCATCAATCGGGCAAATTATTACCTACACAAATACACTACAAAATATAGGAACCGTTCCAGCTAACAATACCGTGTTCATTGATAACATTCCAGAAGGTACTATATTTATTGAAGATAGCTTAGCAATAAATAATGTAATTCAGCCTGGCGCTAATCCTGAAAACGGAGTAACTCTCGGCACGATACAACCAAATGAAACAGTCACTATTTCATTCCAAGTACAACTTACAAATATACCAGAGGGCAATACAGTCATTAATATTTCAGACACTTCGTACGAATACCAAATTGACCCTAGTTCTCCAATTATTCAGCGTAGATCGTTATCAAATGCAGTAAATACTGAAGTGCGAACGGCAAATGTTAGTGCAATTAAATCCGCTAACAGATCCATTACACGTATCGGTCAAATCATCACATATACAGTCGCAGTTACAAACGCCGGTACAATACCTATTACAAATACTCTCCTACTTGACGCAATTGCTTCTGGCACCACATTCGTTCCAAATAGCATTCTTGTAGATGGCGTACCAAGACCTAACGAAAATCCAATTACCGGTATTAATCTTGATATAATTCTTCCAAATAATACGATTATTGTTACGTTCCAAGTAAGCGTAGTCTCTATACCGCCACAAAATAACATTAATAATATCGCCGTCATTCACTATGAGTATCGACCAGACCCAAGCGGACCACCAATTTCAGAAACAACCTCTTCCAATAGTACAAATATACAATTTATTGATGCTATTCTTATTGCTACAAAATCCGCTAATACTGTATTAGCTAACATTGATGAAACCATTGAATATACAGTATTCATTCAAAATAATGGATCGACTACAACTAACTCCATCTTTTTTACAGATACTATAGCGGATGGAACAGTATTTATTCCAGGAAGTGTAATAGTTAACAATACTGTACTTCCTGCAGCAGATCCGAATATCGGCTTTTCCATTCCTAATGTCGCAGCAGGTCAAATGGCTACAATAACATTCCAAGTTTCCGTTACGAATTTACCTGCTGTAAATCCAACACCTAATACTGCAAACATCGTTTACGACTTTATTTTCAATCCTGACTTTGCGCCAATTCAAAAATCTACTACTTCCAATACTACTTTCGTTCAAATTAATGATGCTGATATCATTTCACTTAAAACTGTTGATTTGACCTCTGTAACAATTGGTGACATTTTAACTTATACAACAACTTTAACGAATACAGGGAATACGGATGCCACTACTGTTGTATTTACAGACAATATACCTGATGGAACAACCTTTATTGACGGTAGCGTTTTAGTAAATAACATTCCTCAGCTTAACGCCAACCCAAGTGTAGGTATACTTGTAGGAACGATTGCTCCTAATATTTCTATCCCAGTCACATTTTCTGTTACCGTCGTAGCTCTTCCTGCTAGCGGCCATGTTCAAAATCAATCAACTTCTCGTTATACAATAAACGTGGAAGAACAAATATCGACTAGCAATATTACCTTCACTGAAGTTATTTCTGCTAATGTAATTGCGACAAAAACAACGCCTATCCAATATGCTGACTTACAAACTATCATCCCTTATACAATTTCCATCATAAATAACGGAAATATACAAGTCGAAAACATTATTGTTACAGATATCATCCCAGCAAATACGAGCTTTATAGAGAATAGTGTTATCGTGAATGGCAACGCTCGGCCAAATGACAATCCACTTAACGGTATACAAATTGATAACATTCCGCCTAATACGACAGCAACCATTCTATTCCAAGTACGGGTTACTTCGATTCCACAAACAAATCCAATCTCTAACACGAGTACAATTGAATATGAATACACGGTACCAAATCGACCACCTATTACCGAAACTATTATTTCATCAGCTGCTTTAACAGAAATTAATCATGCGAATTTGAATAGTAATAAAGCTGTTGACCTTGCATTTGCAACGGTTGGTGATACGTTAACGTATACGATTACACTAAATCAAACCGGTAATGTTGCAGTAAATGATGTAATCATTCAAGATATTATTCCTCAAGGTACTACGTTTATAGAAAATAGCGTCATTGTAAACGGAGAAACTCTTCCAGGAGTGAATCCAGTAAGCGGCATACCAATTGGTACTATAACTATTGGTGGAGATGCTATCGTTTCATTCCAAGTAACTGTGACTTCTATTCCAACACCAAATGAACTAAACAACAACGCAATTACTACTTTTAACTATATAGTCAACCCAAATAACGTACCTGTTACAAATACGACTACAACAAATACTGTCAAAACTACTGTCCAAAATGATAATGTCATTGCTTTTAAGTCTGCTGATGTAACAAACGCCTTACCTGGTCAAACTTTAACGTATACAATTACGATTACGAATAGCGGTAATGTAACGATTGAAGACCTTCTTGCCATAGACGCCGTACCAATAGATACGACTTTTGTTGCTGGTAGTGTTACGATTAACGGAATCAATCAGCCTAATGAGAATCCTGAAAATGGTATTACGTTAGGAAATCTTGCTCCTAATGAATTTGTTATTATTACGTTCCAAGTGACAATATCTTCTTCTACTCTTCAATCTACAATTAATAATGATGCTTCTGTTTCCTATACCGTTATCATTGATCCAACAAAACCACCTATTACAATTACAAAACAAACAAATACCGTTACAACGACAGTTATTGATCCGATGGTTCGCATTGAAAAAACAGCTGACAAATCTATTGTCGTTATAGGAGATATCATTACATTCACATTAGCGGTATTTAATCACTCCCCAATTCCGACAATCAGCACTTCTGTTATAGACACAATTCCAGCTGGTACAACATTTATAGAAAACAGCGTAACAATTAACGGTACTCCCGTTCCAAATGTTCGTCCAGACACTGGTATTAATATCGGCTCTTTACCTGCAGATTCAGTAGCAACTATAACATTTCAAGTCCTCGTAACTTCTATTCCTTCAAACAGTACAATTATAAATTCTGCAACAGTTACCGCTGCCTTTCAATTGACACCACAGGATCCAATTATTACTTTCATTGTTAATTCAAATATCGTTCGTATACCAGTTCAATTTATAACTACAACAGTCACGAAAAATGCTTCCGTCAGCTCTGCTTATTTAAATCAATATTTTGATTACACGGTGCGCATTACAAATACTTCCAAAATTTCACTCTCAAATATTTCATTACAAGATACTATTCCAGCAGGTTTACAATTTATAAACGGCACTGTCTTTATTAACGGTGAACGCTCTCCACTAGCGAATCCGAATATCGGTTTCCTAGTCGCTACTAATTTGGAACCAAACGAAACAATTATCGTGTTATTCACAGTACAAGTAATAAGTCCACCTGTTAATAATGAATTTAAAAATACAGCCAATATTTCGTTACAACTTCAAGTCTCACCTACCGACCCACCAATTACAGTAACCGTTACAAGTAACGAAAACATCGTCACCTTTGTTTCAGAAAATCCAGATGAAACACTTCCAAATTTAAATTGCTTCTTTGACGGTGAGCGCTTCATTCGTATTACTCCTCGAAATGTACGAAATTACCTTTGGACTTGGATTTGGTGGAAGTAATTGAAACAAAAAAGAGATTGTAGTTTGGTTGAAACCAAATTACAATCTCTTTTTCATTACCTATATTCCACTACGTTGTAACTCGTCCAATGATATACGATTAAACACCATCTCAAGTTATTTTAGTCGTAATAAGTTGGCCAGCTTCATTAATAGTAACTTTCCATTTCACTCCACTAGCAGTCTTCATGATTATACCTTTACTTGCCTCTATTTCAATATCTCCAAACATTCTTCCGCCAGTCGTCGCTAACCAAGCACTCCCATTTTCCATAGAAGATCTTGCAAAGATACGATTAATTCGAAAACGTTTATGATCTTGAGAATAACCACTTAATGTAATTCTAACTTTATATAACTGACTGGCCTTCATATTCGATATAATTGTATCGCCAACATTTAATGGAACATCCAACGCGATAACCCAACTTCCAGTTGCACTTAATGCATATTCAATTTTAATTTTCTTTGGGCTCTCTCCCCATCCAAAATACATTCCAAAACAATTTAACATTTGTATTGGTTTTTTCGTAAAATCCATTTCAATTACAACTGGATTACTATCTGGAACGTCAATATAGTTTACACTTTGTTCATCTATTAAATTAAAGCAATTTGTGAGATTTCCCCCGTACGGCACTTTTCCACTTACTTGCTTAACGTTATATTTCTGCTGAGCATTTACTAAAATATCATCTTGATTTCCTATTAAATGAGGTCTATTTAACGTCAAAGGTAACTGAATTCGTAGGGATTCTTCATAAGTAGACTTACAAACATTGTATTGTCCTTTATCTACAATAGTTGTCGAAAGCAGATTTGAAAAAAGGTAGTTACGATGAGAATTGGAAGAAAATTCAATAACAATTTGTTCACTACTCATCCGGTACGTATCCCAGATCATACAATCAAATGTATTATACGCACCTGAACAACGAATTACTTTTTCCGTTTGTTGTCTACATTGCACTTGAATATCATGAAACGTATTTCCTGAACTTTCATTTGGCAAATCACTATTTCCATCTACTTCAATCCCATACACACATCCATCAATAAATATAGATTGAAATACATTGGCGTTAATCCAGCAAGGTGTATTGATATCATTTATATATTCTGTCTTCAAATGTATTGCAGTTTGAAAGTTTTTAATTTGAATAAATTTAACTTGAAAGAAACTAATAAAATCCCATGCCTTTTGACAATAAAAATGTATAGCTTTTCCTTTATACGATGGAGTTGTATTTATTATATTTATATTTGATATAACAGATTGATTAGG
The DNA here is from genome assembly GCF_050172015.1 of Bacillus sp. GMa5/1. Taxonomy (NCBI): domain Bacteria; kingdom Bacillati; phylum Bacillota; class Bacilli; order Caryophanales; family Bacillaceae; genus Bacillus; species Bacillus sp. GMa5/1. The sequence continues at coordinate 30,997 of NZ_JBNLYC010000046.1, forward strand.
TACTTCGATTTGTTGTGAACCAGAAACATAAATAACAGCAGATTGAAACAATGGATTTATAACTTGAAGAGTACCACCAACTATCGAAGCGTTACTTTGTAGCTCAAATGCATTAAAATCCCCATCAATTTGCAGTGTTACGGTAGGATCCAACTCTAATCTTACGTTTGATTTAATAACAATCGGCTTTACAATTTTGTACGTATTTATCCCTGTAATTCTAACCGTCGAAATTCGATTCGCTACACAATAATCAATAGCTTGCTGAATTGCTAATGAGCTATCATTTCCCGAGTTTGGAACTGCGCCAAAACAATCAATATGAACGCTACTTTCTGGCGCACAATCTTCTTGGGATGAAATATATTCTGACAAAATAAATTCACTCCTCATATTACCTTTTTCATATAATATGTGAGTTGTCTCTTAAAAGTTTCTATAATAAAAAAAACAAACGACCTACTCGGTCATTTGTTTAATTCATATATATTTTTCGTTTCCTCTATCATTTTAGTTAACGAGAAATATCTCATTGCTTTCTCTCGTGCTTTCAATCTAATAGCAGTTACCTTTTCTTCATTCCCTTGTAGTTCCTCAAGCGCACTTGCGAATTCTGATTCGCAATATTCAGATATCAAAACACCTGACTCTCCATCTATTACCGCTTCATGTATTCCACCAACATCTATTGAAACAATTGGTGTCCCTGTAGCCATCGCTTCAATTACTACCATTGGAAACACTTCACGAAAAGATAATAAAAGTAAGGCGTCCATATTCCCTATAAACTTATGCGGCTCTGAAATATTCCCTAGCATCTTCACCCTTTGCTGCAATCCATATTTTTCTATTTCTTTCATAATCGATTCTTTCTCTGGTCCATCACCAGCAATATAAAACATAAAATCATTTCTCTTTTTCAATACATTTGCAATTTTGACAAATAGTTGATGGTTTTTCTCTTTGGATAATCTAGCTAATATCCCTATTTTATATGTAGATTCTTTCTTTTTCTGCTGGAATAAAAACTTTTCAATATCAACACCGTTATAAATTGTATTTATTTTTTCTTCTGCTACATGAATTGAAATTAAATTGTTCTTTTCAAACTCACTTACTGTAATAATATTGTTCACATATTTATTCATGAAATACCGAAAAAGCGTTGGCATTTTCTTTTCTAATATCGTTACATTGTGTTTCGTATAAACAATTTTCATCTTTTTTTTAATAAACTTTTGAAGTAGAAAAGCATATAATACCATTCGCAAACTATTTGCATGAATAAGTTCTATCTTTCGTTTACAAATTTCGTTTCGTAAATAATAAATATTTCTCAAATGATTCCATCGACTAAGTAAGATAAAATTTTCTTTTCTAGTAAGGGATTCATATAGTTCTCCATCACCTGCAGCTGTATAAATCTTAAAATCCTCATAATGCAAATTATTTTCTAATTTACAGAAATAATTTTCGGCTCCGCCAGTTATCAATTTATCAGTCATCAACAGTATATTCATAATTGCGTCTTCCCAACTACATTGATTTTATTTTTTTTATAAGCATGATAAGCATACTTACTAAAATAGTAAAAGCTTTGCACTGTATTAAGACTTTTTTGGTCCCTTAATAATTTCCAATACCGAAAAGCTGCTCTAACTTTATTTCTCGAAACAGAATTTGCTACAATTCGATACTTCGCTAATACTTGCTGTATCCCTTTTGCTTCATGCCCTTCATGTAATAAGTTCAGCCATAACGCTGTATCTTCCGGCTGTACACTAGGCATTTCGACATACGGAATTTTTTCACGATCAATCATCACCGTTAAACACCCGATAATTGTATTTCCTACTAAATAATGATAGTCAACAGATTTTGGTACACTCACTTCGCGATTTAATTCATTACCATTTTCATCAATTAAACTATACGACGCATATGAAAAAGCAATATTCATTTCTTCCATAAATAACAATTGTGTCTTCAATTTATGTGGCAACCATATATCATCACTATCTAAAAAGGCAATGTACCTTCCTCTCGCCTCTCGAATCGCTAAATTCCGAGCTTTAGCAGCACCAACATTTTCTTTTAATGATAATAACCTAATACGTGAGTCTCCTTCTATTATCTCTTTAATTTTTGCCGCAGATTGGTCGGTTGAACAGTCATCAACGATAATCATTTCCCAGTTTTCATACGATTGATTCTGTACAGATAAAATTGTCTCACCTATAAATCGTCTACTATTATAAGAAGGTGTTATTACAGAAACATGAGGCGCCTTATTATGTGCTGATAGACATTTTACCATCTATCTTTCCCCTTCCTTCATATATTGAAATATACTTCACAACAACTGCTAAAAATAAAAAGAACGCTTCGTTAATAATGAGTGACAATGACATCATCTGAAATAAAAATGCAATCATAGTCAATAGAAGGTATGGTTTTTCACGAAACAAAGTATGCTGCGCTAACTTAAACATTAATATGAATAAAAACGCACTATATAGAAGAAAACCAATTGTACCCGACTCAGACAAAATTTCTAAAAATGTATTGTGTACATATAATTTTTCATTAAATTGATACTCATAATAATTCGAGAAGTTAAACGCACCAATTCCGATATATGGATTGGATAAATAATATTTAAAAGCAGCTTCCCATAATGTAAATCTACCACTTCCATTATCATGGGAAAAATCAGAAATTCGTTTATTTAATATGTCATCTAATTGGCCCCCCATTACACTATTCGATAAACTAAAAATAACTACACTAAACAATACTAAACTCATAATTATTTTTATTTTTTTAGCGAAACTAGACATACATATATATACAAAAATGACAAGCACAAGCGCTAATATTCCCCCTCTTGAAAAGGTTAATAGACTCGTCGTAACACATAAAATTAACCCTAAGATGTTAGTGATATTTTGCAAATTCGTCATATAGTACATAAAAAATATTGTATTATAGAAAATAAAAATGTTAGGATCATCTAGCAATCCAATTAACCGTGGATATCCTCTATCAACTAATAATCCAGCAAAAATTTCTCTCTCTTCTCCACCGTATAAACTAAAGTATTGTAAACCGATTATATAGAGTAGTAGACTTACAACATTAAATACTATTCCTACATAAGCAATAGATGATTCAAGTACCACTATTTCAGTATTCCCCAATAAATTTCTCATTATAAAATAGCATCCTAAAACGAGTAGCACGCCAAAAATCATACGAATACTAGCATTTAAATACATAGAAAGAATTCCGCTTAAACAATAAATGAAATAAAACAGTAAAAATATAACTTCATGAA